>NZ_RAWP01000110.1:0-32710 GCF_003668935.1 Corallococcus sp. AB032C
AGGTGGGCCGGTTCGTTCCGCTGAAGGTGCTGGGGCAGGGGGGCATGGGGGTGGTGTACGCCGCCTATGATCCGGACCTGGACCGCAAGGTGGCGCTGAAGCTCCTGCGGGTGAAGGGCGGCCACGAGGACCTGGAGCAGGGGCGGGCGCGGCTGTTGCGCGAGGCCCAGGCCATGGCGCGCATCTCCCATCCCAACGTCATCCCCGTCTTCGAGGTGGGGCAGTGGGACCACCAGGTCTACGTGGCGATGGCGCTGGTGGACGGCGGCACGCTGCGCGACTGGACGAAGGCGAAGCCCCGGGCGTGGCACGAGCTGCTGGACAAGTACCTGGCGGCGGGGCGGGGCCTGGAGGCGGCGCACGTGGCGGGGCTGGTGCACCGGGACTTCAAGCCGGCCAACGTGCTGGTGGGCAAGGACGGGCGCGTCTACGTCACGGACTTCGGGCTGGCGCGGCCCATGGGCGAGGCGGAGGACGACGACGAGGACGGCGAGCGCACGCGGCCGGTGGGAGACGACTCGCCGTTGAACTCGCAGCTCACGCAGGCGGGCCTGGTGATGGGCACGCCCGCGTACATGTCCCCGGAGCAGTTCCGGGGCGAGCTGCTGGACTCGCGGTCGGATCAATTCAGCTTCTGCGCGGCGCTGTACCGCGCGCTGTATGGCATCCGCCCGTTCGACCCGGACGAGCTGTCGCGGGTGGCGTCCCAGCTGCGGCCCCAGGGGGCCGCGGATGACGAGCCCGGTGTGACGGGTGCCGCGGCGGTGCAGGTGCTGCCGCCGTCGCCCATCCTGGAGCCGCCGCGCGAATCGAAGGTGCCGACGTGGGTGCGCCGCGCGCTGATGAAGGGGCTGTCGCTGGAGCCTCGCGACCGGTTCCGCTCCATGGCGGAGCTGTTGACGGTGCTGGGCCAGCGGGAGCGGCGCGCCCTGCTCCAGCGCCGCGCGGGAGCGGCGGTGGCGGCCACGGTGGTGCTGGGCGTGGCGGGCGGCGTGGCGTGGTCTCGCTCCCAGGTGTGCGAGGGGGCGCCGGCCCTGGTGGCGGAGCGCTGGGGACCGGACGCGCGCGAGAAGGTGATGCAGTCGTTCCTCGCGACGAAGAGCCCGGTGGGGCAGGACATGGCGCGCCGGGTGGGCGTGGTGTTGGACGGCTACGGCGCGGAGTGGGCGAAGCAGCACACGGCGGCGTGCGAGGACACGCGCGTGCGTGAGGTGCAGACGGAAGAGCTGTTGTCCCAGCGCTTCGTGTGCCTGGAGCGGCGGCGCAAGGACCTGGGCGCGCTGGTGGCCACGTTGCAGACGGCGGACGTGGCGCTGGTGGACAAGTCGCTGGACGCGGCGTACGCGCTGCCCTCGCCGGGCGACTGCGCGGACGTGGAGTCGCTGACGGAGCTGCAGCCCCGGCCCGCGGATCCCGCGAAGCGCGCGGAGCTGGATGCGCTGGAGGGGACGTTGGCGGAGGTGAAGGCCCGCGTGGACCTGAGCCGGATGCCCAAGGCGCTGGAGATGGCGAAGGCCGCGGAAGCGCGCGTCATGGCCACGGACTACCTGCCGTTGATGGCGGAGCTGAGGTTCCACCTGGGCTGGGCGCAGGCGGTGCTGGGCGACAAGGCCGCGGGCGGCGCGGTGCTGGAGCAGGCCGTCTACGACGCGGAGGCCGGCAGGGCGGACCGGCTCGCGGTGTCGGTGATGAACAAGCTGCTCTACGTGGACGGCGAGCAGGAGCAGTTCGCGCTCGCGCAGCGCTGGGGCCGGCTGGGTGAGGCGACGCTCAAGCGCGTGGGTGGCGACGCGGTGCTGGAGAGCGACCTGAAGGTGAACGCGGCCAACCTCGCGCTGATGCAGGACCACCCGGACGACGCGCTGAAGCTGCTGGAGCAGGCGTCAGGACTCCTGGCGAAGGCGCTGCCGGAGGGGCACCCCAAGCGGGCGCGGGTGGCGTTCACGCTGGGTCGCACGCTGCTGGAGACAGGCAAGAGCGCGCAGGCGGTGACGGTGCTGAAGGACGCGCTCGTCCAGACGGAGAAGGCAGTGGGGCCCGTGCACCTGGACACGGCGCGCCGGCATCAGGCGCTGTCCATGGCGCTGCGCGAACAGCGGGACTTCACCGGGGCGCTGGAGCACGCGCGGGTGTCGGTGTCGTTGCACCGCACGCTCCTGGGGAACGAGAGCGTGAAGCTGGCGGAGGCGCTGGACGAGGAGGGCATGAGCTTGCTCGCGCTCAAGCGCTACCCGGACGCGCTGCGGGACTACGAGGAAGCGCTGAAGGTGAAGGAGGCGAAGCTGGGGCCAGAGGACGAGCTGGTCTACTACTCGTTGGACGGCGTGGGGCAGGCGCAGCTGGGCCTGGGCCGCACGCGCGACGCGATTGCCTCGTTGAAGCAGGCGCTGTCCTTCAAGGACGTGCAGGAGGACTCGCTGGGCGAGTCCGGCTTCGCGCTGGCGCAGGCGCAGTGGAAGGAAGGCGAGGAGGCGGAGGCGCGCGACGCGGCGTCACAGGCGCTCGCGCGCTTCAGGTCCGCGGGGCGCACCGCGCAGTCGAAGGAAGTCGAGGCGTGGCTCTCCGCTCGGCCCGCGCCGGTGGTGAAGGCGAAGGCGGTGCCCGTGTCCGCCGGGCGCGGTGGTAAGCGCAGGCGGTAGGCCTGACCGCGCCGGTGCCTCGGGGTGCTGCCGCCGTCCGTCACGCGCGGGCGGTAGGCATGACCACGCCGGTGTCGCGAGGCGCTGCTTGCATCCGCCACGCGCGCCACGCGCGGGCGGGCGCGCTTCAGGTCTCCGGAGGCCTCAGCACTCCGGCAGGCCGACGCTGAGGTTCGCGACCTCCAGGACGTTGACCGCGAGGCCGCCGCGCGCGGTCTCCTTGTACTTGTCCTTCATGTCGCGGCCGGTGTCGCGCATCGTCTTGATGACCTTGTCCAGGCTGACGAAGTGCCTCCCGTCGCCGGACAGCGCCATGCGCACGGCGTTGATGGCCTTCACGGAGGCCATCGCGTTGCGCTCGATGCAGGGCACCTGCACCAGCCCGCCAATCGGGTCGCAGGTGAGCCCCAGATTGTGCTCCATGGCGATCTCCGCCGCGTTCTCCACCTGCAACGGCGTGCCGCCCAGCACCTCCGCGAGCCCGCCCGCAGCCATGGAGCACGCGCTGCCCACCTCGCCCTGGCAGCCCACCTCCGCGCCGCTGATGGACGCGTTCTCCTTGTAGAGCGAGCCAATGGCCCCCGCCGTGAGGAGGAAGCGCACCACGCCGTCCGCGTTCGCCCCCGGCACGAAGCGCCAGTAGTAGTGCAGCACCGCCGGGATGATGCCCGCCGCGCCGTTGGTGGGCGCCGTGACGACGCGCCCGCCCGCCGCGTTCTCCTCGTTCACCGCGAGCGCGTACAGGTTCACCCAGTCCAGCACCGTCAACGGATTGGTGAGCCCCGCTTCCGGCCGGCTGATGAGCCGCTGGTACATCGCCGCCGCGCGCCGCTCCACCTTCAACCCGCCGGGCAGGATGCCACCCGTGGTGTACCCGCGCGTCACGCACGCCTGCATCACCGTCCAGATGCGCAGGAGCCCCGCCCGGATGTCCTCCTCGCTCCGCGACGTCAGCTCGTTGCGCAGCATCACCGAGCTGATGGGCTGCTTCTCCCGCTCGCAGTGCTTGAGCAGCTCCTCCGCGGACTTGAAGGGCAGCGGCACCGACGCGCTCTCCTCGCGCAGCGGATCCGCGCCCGTCGCAGCCTGCTCGTCCACCACGAAGCCGCCGCCCACCGAGTAGTAGATGCGGCAGGCCAGCGTCTCCCCGCCCTCGCTGAACGCGGTGAAGCGCATGCCGTTGGGGTGGTAGGGCAGCACCTTGCGCTTGTGCATCACCAGGTGCTCGCCGTCGCGGAAGGGGAGCACCAGCCGCTGGAGCAGCGACACTCGCCCCTCCGTGCGCCAGTGCGCGACGATGGCCGGCACCTTCTCCACGTCCACGTCCTCGGGCGTGTCTCCGCGCAGGCCCAGCAGCACCGCCTTGTCGCTGCCGTGCCCCTTGCCCGTCGCGCCCAGCGAACCGAACAGCTCCACCTTGAGCCGCGTCACGCGCTCCAGGAGCCCCGCGTCCGACAGCCCCACCACGAACGTGCGGGCCGCGCGCATGGGCCCCACCGTGTGCGAGCTGGAGGGTCCAATTCCAATCTTGAAGAGGTCGAAGACGCTGACAGGCATGGCGCTTCCCACCATGCCACGTTCATCGCGCGCCGCCTGTGACACCCCGCTCACGACGCGCTGCATGCATCCACTTCAAGTCATGCAGGCTGGAAGACAACACGTCCCGCGTGCGCCCGCTCCTCCGGGCGTAGGGGAAGTTGCCATGCCAAGCATGACGCGAGCGGGCTAACCGGCGGCGGGCTGCGGGCCCGTGGCGGGCTGGGGCGGCGAGGCGGGCGTCTTCGGCCGGAAGGCGAGCAGGCGCAGGCCGTTGAAGACGACGAGCAGCGTGCTGCCCTCGTGGAGCACCACGGCCTGGCTGATGCGCGTGATGCCCAGCACGGCGGCCACGACGAGGACCGCGCTCACGCCCAGCGCGATGACCAGGTTCTGCTTCATCACGGCCGTGGCGCGCTTGGACAGCTCCAGCGCGAAGGGCAGCTTCGCCAGGTCGTCGCTCATCAGCACCACGTCCGCAGTCTCCAGCGCCGCGTCACTGCCGGCGCCGCCCATGGCCACACCGACTGCTGCGGCGGCGAGCGCGGGCGCGTCGTTGACGCCGTCGCCCACCATGGCCACCGGGTACGTGCGGCCCAGCTCCTTCACCGCCGTCACCTTGTCCACGGGCATCAGCGGCGCCTTCGCCTCGTCCAGGCCCACCTGCTGCGCGATGGAGCGGGCCACGAGCGCGTTGTCGCCGGACAGCATCACCGTGCGCTCGATGCCGCCCGCCTTCAGCGCCTGCACCACCTGCCGGGCGCCGCCGCGCAGCGTGTCCGCCACGCCCAGCACGCCCAGGTAGCGGCCCGCGCGGCGCACCACCATCGTCGTCTGGCCCGCCTCCTCCAGCCGCGCCACCTCGGCGGTGACTTCCGCGGGAATCGCCTCGCCCGCGAAGAGGGCCGTGCTGCCCACCTCCACCGCGTCATCGCCCACCTTCGCGCGGATGCCCTGGCCGTGGATGGCCTCCAGGTCGCGGCCCGCGGGCACGGCGATGCGCGCCTCGGCGGCGGCGTCCACCACCGCCTTGGCCAGCGGGTGCGCGGACAGCGCCTCCACGCCCGCGGCGGTGCCCAGCAGCTCCTCGCGCGTCACGCCCGGCGCGGCCCATGTGGTGAGCAGCCGGGGGCGGCCCACGGTGAGCGTGCCCGTCTTGTCGAAGGCGATGGCGCGGATGCCGCTCAAGAGCTCCAGGTAGATGCCGCCCTTGATGAGCACGCCGCCGCGCGCGGCCGCCGCCACCGCGGAGAGCACGGCGGACGGCGTGGAGATGGCGAGCGCGCACGGCGACGCGGCCACCAGCAGCCCCACCGCGCGCAGCACCGCTTCCTTCATCGGCGTACCCAGCAGCACCAGCACCACCGGGAACACCACCGCGGACGCCATCACGAGCGGCGCCACGGTGCGCTCCAGCCGCTGGGCGAAGCGCTGCCGCTTGCCCTTCTGCGCCTCCGCCTGCGCCACCATGTCCACCACGCGCGCCAGAACGGACTCCGACGACAGGCGCGTCACCTCCACCTCCAGCGCCGCCTCGCAGTTGATGGTGCCGGAGAACACCTCGTCGCCCGGCTTGCGCGCCACCGGCATGGACTCGCCGGTGATGGCCGCCTGGTCCAGGGAGCTCTTGCCTTCGAGGATGACGCCGTCCAGCGGGACGCGGTCGCCCGGGCGCACGACGATGCGCTCACCGCGCTTCACGTCCGCCACCGGCACCTCCACCACCTCCGAGCCCCGGCGCACGCGCGCCACCTCCGGGCGCAGCTGGCCCAGCGCTTCGATGGAGCGGCGCGCCTTCTCCATGGCCCGGTGCTCCAGCGCGTGGCCCGCGCTGAAGAGGAAGAGCAGGAACGCGCCCTCGAACCAGGCGCCGAGCACCGCCGCGCCCAGCGCCGCCACCACCATCATCGTTTCGATGTCGATTCGCAGCTGCGCGATGGACCGCACCGAGCCGCGGATGGCGAAGAAGCCGCCGCTCGCCATGGACAGCGCCCAGAGCACCGTGGCCACCAGCGGCGGCGCCAGCGCGAAGTGCTCCACCACGAAGCCCGCCGCCAGCAGCACGCCGGAGACGACCACCAGGGGCAGCTCCAAGAGCGGCGCCAGGCCGCCACCGTGCGCGTGGTGCGAACAGGCGTGGCCCGCCATGGGCACTTCCAGCCCGTACCCGAGCGCCTTCACCCGGGCCTCCACGTCCGGGAGCTTCAACTCCGCCTTGTCGTATTCGATGACCAGGCGCTCGCTGGCGTACGCGACGCTGGCGGTGAGCACGCCCTTCATCTTGGAGACCGCGTGCTCGATGACCTGGGCCGCGTCCGCGGAGTCCATTCCGCGCACGAACCAGGTGTGATGCAGGTAGCGCGCGGCCACCTGCGCGCCCGTCTTCTGCGCGAGCGCGACCAGCTTCGACACACTCACCAGCGACGGCTGGTAGTGGATGCACACCTCCGCGTGGCCCGCGTCGCGGCGCAGGTGCACGTCGATGATGCCGTGCTGCGACTCCAGGGCCGCCTCCAGCCGCGCGAAGCGGCCCTGGTCGTCCGTCTCTCCCGGCAGCGTGCCCTCCAAATCCAACTGGAGCGCCGAGCCGCCTCCTTCCGCCGGACGGTGGGCCGGCGGACGGATGACGCGCTGGGAGTGGGCATGCCCGTGGTGGTCATGCCCGTGGTCATGGTCATGGGAGCAGGAGGCACTGTGCACGTGGGTCTTGCCGTCCACCTCGTCGTGATCGTGATGATCATGACCCTGGTGGTCGTGGCCTTCATGGCCATGGTCGTGGTTGCACCCCGGGCCGTGGACGTGGCGCTGCACGGCGTTTCCGCCGGGCTGTGCCTCCTTGAGGCCCTTGATGTTCAACGAGCCGAACCGCGCACCGCTCTTCTTCTGCTCCGACATGGCTTGGGTCTTCCTGTCGCCCTAGTGGCGGTGTCCGCGGCGTGAGTGCGAGGACGCGGCGGCCGGAGGCGTTGCCGCCTGGGGCTTTTCGTCCTCATCCTCGTCGTGGTGGTCCTCGTCCTCGTGCTCCTCGGGGACGGGCTGGTCGAAGCGCTGGCCGGCGACCTCCAACGTGAAGCGCTTGCACGTCGGGGGAATGTCGAACTCCAGCACCGCGGGCAGGCGGCCCTCGTACGTCTTCAGTACCTGGCCCTGCTCGTCGTAGACGGTGCCGCCAGCGGCGACGGTCATGGTCTCGTCCACCAGCACGGCCACGAGCTCCGCCATCTCCTCCATGCGGTCCGCGTGGCGGTGGCACCAGAGGTGTCCCACGCCCGGATAGGTCGTATGGGAGATCTCCTCCATCTGCTCCTCGTCCACGTGCTCGCCCACGCCCATGAAGACGAAGTTGATGCGCGGCAGGCGGCCGGAGGCGATCTCCTTGGCCACCTGCGTGGCGTAGGCCGTCACGTCATGGGCGTCGTTGATCTGCGAGTCCGTGATGATGACCGCCAGGCCCCGCTTGGCGCCTTCGCCCACCTGCTGCTTGATGTGCGCCACGAAGTCGCGCAGCACCGGCAGCATCACCGTGGCCTTGCCGTAGGACTTCGGCCCGGGGAAGCGGTAGCCCTTGGCCTGCGGGCCCGTGAGGTCGCCCACCATCTCCAGCTGGGTGCCGTCGCCGCAGGCCCAGTAGGTGACGCGCACCTTGCCGTCCCGGTCCTTGTTGGCCAGGTACTCCAGCATCCACTGCATCTGCGGCTCGACCTGGTTCTTCACCGGGGCGAGCTTCGCCAGGATGCCGCGCGGCCCGTACGCGTTCTCCATGCTCGCGGAGCCGTCCATGTAGAGGGCCACGTCCAGTCCCTCCACGGTGGGGTCGTGCAACAGCGTCGCGACGACCTTGTTGCCCATCCGGTGGACGTCGGAGAAGGGGCGGTTGATGACTTCGTGGCCGGCCATCAGTGGTGGTCCTCGTCTTCGCCCTCGTCGTGGTGCTCTTCGTCGGGGAGCGGCTGGGTGTAGCGCTGGCCGTTCACCTCCAGCGTGAAGCTCTTGGCCTCCTCCGGCACGTCGAACTCCAGCACCGCGGGCAGGCGGCCCTCGTACGTCTTCAGCACGGTGCCCTTGTCGTCGTAGATGGTGCCGCCGGCGGCGACCGTCATGGTCTCGTCCACCAGCACGGCGACCAGCTCCGCGACCTGGGTGATCTCCTTCGCGATGCGGTGGCACCAGAGGTGGCCCACGCCCGGGAACTCCGCGTGGGCGATGTGTTCCAGCTGCTCCTCGTCGATGTCGTCACCCACGCCCACCAGCACGAAGTTGATGCGCGGCAGGCGCCCGGAGGCGATCTTCTTCGCCACCTCCGCGGAGAACTTCTCCACCGCTTCGGCGTCATGGAGGCGGCCGTCGGTGACGATGATGGCGCAGCCTCGCTTGGCGCCCACCTTCACCTGCTCCTCCAGGTACTTCACGTAGTCGCGCAGCGCGGGCTCCAGGTACGTGAAGCCGCCCAGCTGCTTCGCGCCGGGGAACTTGTACTGCTTCACGTCGGTGCCCTTGAGTTCACCCACGGGCTCCACCTGGCGGCCGCTGGTGCCACAGGCCCAGTAGGCCACGCGGAGCAGACCGTTGCGGTCCTTGGTGGCCAGATACTCCAGCATCCACCGGACCTGCGGCTCCACGTCGTTGGAGGGCTCCTTCATCGGCGCGCCGCGCAGCCACTCCAGGAAGGAGCGCTGCTGCGTCTTGTAGGCGTACTCCTCGCGCATGCTGCCGGAGGCGTCCATGTAGATGGCCATGTCCAGGCCCTCCACCGTGGGGTCGTGCAGCAGCACCGCGCGCACGCGGTCCCCTTCGCGGTGCAGGTCCGAAAACGGCTCGATCGGCTTCTCGTGTCCCATGGTCTGCCTTTCTGGAGGGTGAAAACGCTATCGCCCGGTGTGCGAGCACCGCAAACGGGCAGGGTCAGTCATCAAAGTCGCTCATCCAGTCCGGCTTCTTGCCGGGCGGGGCGGGCGCCTTCTCTTGGTGCCTGGTGGCCGGACGGGCGGGCGCTGCCGGAGCCGGAGCCGGAGCGAAGTCCGCCTGCCATGAAGCCGGGGATGCAGGCTTCGCGGGAGGCGGACGGGGCGCGGGCTTCGGTTGCAGTTGCGTGAGGCGCGGCTTCGCGCCGCCAGGCTTGCCATGCGCGCCGATGAAGTCCTGCATCCAATCACTGGAGCGCACCGGTGGCGTGGGCAGGCGCGGCGGGATGGACGCGGGCGGCGTGGGCGCGCGAGGCACCGTGGGGCGCATCACCGGTGTGCCCGGGGACAGCGTGCCCGCGAGCACGTGGGCGCGCAGCGTGCGCTCCGTCTCCGTGGGCCAGCCCGGCAGGAGCGGCAGCACGCGGCGCGAGAGCTCCAGGAACTCTGGCGGCGGCGCTTCCCGGGGCACGCGCACGGTCTCGTCCTGGAGCCAGCCGGCGAGCTTCCCCACCAGCCCGCCCTTCGTGGGGCGCGGCGTGGCGATGTCGCCCTTCACCTCGTAGCCGCGCAGCTCCAGGTCCGCGATGGCCATCGCGCGGCTCGGCACGGGCAGCTCCAGCGATGCGATGGCCTGGGGCCCCTGGTTCGTGTGCGCGTCGTCCTGGAGCTGAGAGAGCACCGCGTGCAGCACGCTCGCGACCTGCGCGCCGTTGGCGGCGTGGTGGGCCTGCAACTCCGCGGGCACCGCCGGGTAGGTGAGGACGAGCCCTCGTCCCTGCGCCAGCTGATCCGCGCGGTCGCCCGGCAACAGCGCGTGGTACGCGCGGGGCGCGTCGCGGCTCTCCGCGTCCTTCACGTAGTGGAAGGCGTCCTGCGCGCCATGCGCGAAGCCCGCGAGCACGTCACCCCGGGTGACGGTGAGCTGCCCGTTCACGCGCGTGACGGCGGTGCCCGGCCACGGGCCCGTGAGCGTGCCGTAGAGGTAGACGGGGTCGTTGAATCCCTCCGTGTTGGAGGGGTGCTCCACCACCTCCGGGGAGAAGAAGAACAGCTCCGTCGCGGCCAGTCGGCGCGGAGGCTTGCCGGAGGCGACTTCATGGTGCGCGAGCTGCGTCTGCACGGACGCGGGCAGCCGCGCGCGCTCGCTGCCGGGGATGAGCTGGAGCTGGCCCACGACGTCGGTGCAGACGAGCCATTCAGCTTCGCCCAGGTACGCGGGCTCCAGCCGGAAGGCGTCCAGGACGTGGACGACCTCCGAGGCATCGCACGGCACGGGTTCGACCGGGCTGGCGGCGTGGGGAACGAAGTAGCGGGGCGGGCTCACGGAGGCCGCGACAGGCTGGCGCAAGCCGCTGGGGCAATCAAGTGTCGGGGCGGCATCCCCGGGTCCGCGCAACGGCGTGGATTCCATCGTTCGTTCCACGCCCCTTAAGGGAACGGGGCGCGGAGCGAAAGTGGGAGCAGGGCCTCAGGAGGGTTCGATGAAGTTGAGCCTGTAGCCGTCCGGGTCCGTGACGACGATTTCGCGGGTGTACCAGGGCTGCACCGTGGGGCCTTCCACGTGCGCGCCCAGCGCCGCCGCCTTCGCGGCCACCGCGTCCACGCCTTCCGAGCCCGCGCGGAAGCCCACGAGCACGCCCATGCCCTTTCGCCCATCCAGCTTCAGGCTTGAAGGATGGCTCACGAGGTACACGTCCGACTCGCCGCCCCACTGGAGGCGGAGGATGGGAGGTTCCGACGCGATGCGTTCGAAGCCGAGGCCTTCGTAGAAGCTCACGGAGGCCTGCGCATCCGTCACCAGCAGCTTCACGAACGACCGCATTGTCTGGGGCTTGTCCATGGGCGCGGCAGTCTGCCCGGAGCGATGGACGGGCGCCACGCACACGGGGGCCATTATCCGTCCCGGGACGGAATTGACGTATCGTCGGGCGCGGATCCGGGTGGGACCGGGCTGAAGCGACAAGGGGACGGCTTCATGGGTGACGTGACACGTACGCGGCAGGGCCCTGGGGCCGTCGCCTATGACGACGTCAACGAGCTCATCGCCACCGCCACCCGGCTGATGCAGAAGGACGCCGCGCCGGACACGCTCACCCCGGACGACCTGCGGCGCATCGGCGAGGAGCTGGACATCCCCGCGCGCTACGTGGACCAGGCGCTGGAGGCATTGGCCCGCCGCCGCGAGGAACAGGCCCGCGAGGCCCAGGCCCGTGAGCGTCTGTCGCGTCAGCGCCGCGCGAGGCTCAAGCAGGGCGCGTGGGCGGGAGTGGCGCTCGCGGGCGTGCTGGCCGTATCGGGGCTCGTTGTTCGCAATGGGCTCACCGCCACGTTGGCGGAGGTGGCGCAGAAGCGGGCCCAGGTGCGCAACGTGTTGGAGCGCCGCGAGACCCTGCACGCGCGCTTGGATCAGCTCACGCCCGGTCTGAACCGCGACGCGGAGGTGGCGGGCGCGGACAACCGCGTGGCGGTGGAGCAGCGCCGCTATGACGAGCGCGCCGCGGCGTACAACGCCTCCGCTGCTTCCTTTCCCACGAGCTGGGTGGTCCGCCTGAGCGGGCTGCCTGCTTCGCTGCCGTTGTCCTCGGAGGTCTCCTCATGGTGAAGACCGTCCTCCTGACGTTGCTGTTGCCCGTGCTGGCCCTGGCCGCGGTTCCCGCCATCACGCGGCCGGTGACGGATCCCCAGGGAAGGCTGACCTCGCGGGAGACGGAGACGGTCTCCAAGGCCCTGGTGGACCTGCGCGCCGCGAAGCAGGTGCAGATGGCGGTGTTGCTGGTGGACACCACGGATGGCCAGCCCATCGAGGACTACGCGGCGGCGGTGTTCCGGCAATGGAAGGGCGGTGAGGCGGGACGGAACAATGGCGTGCTGCTCGTCATCGCGCGCGCGGACCGGCGCTCGCGGCTGGAGGTGGGCTACGGACTGGAGGCATCGCTGACGGATGGCGAGGCGACGGCCCTGCTGCACGCGCAGGGACCGCTCTTGCGCGAGGGCCGATTCGAGCCGGCGCTGCTCGCCATCATCGCGGGCGTGGATGCGCGGGTGTCCGCCGGGGCGTTCCCGGGGGGCAGCGCCACGCCGCCGCCCTGGACCCCGGAGGAGTCGGCCTGGTTCCTCGTCGCGCTGTTCATGACGGCGTGGGTGATGGCGCGGCTGCTGCTCCAGGTCCAGGCTGCGGGCTTCCGGGGATCGAGGGGGCTCACGATGGCGGCGCTGCTGGGGGGGCTTCCGGCGGCCGCACTCATTGCTGTCGGGTGGTCCGGGCCCAGGTCCCCGCTGTTCATCCTGGTCGCGTATGGCGTGCTGATGGGGGTGTTCTTCTGGGGATGGAGGCTGTTCCAGGGGATCAAGACATCGGTCGGGGGACTGGTGCTGCTCCTCACGCCCATGTTGGTCCTCGCCTACAGCCAGTTGAAGTCGGGCGACCCCATCCTCGGCCTGGCGGACTTCTTCCCCTGGATGGTGTTCGGCTCCCTCTTCGCGTCTCCCGTGGCCGCGCTCGCCGGCATCCTGGGTGTCCTTCTCTTCCGGAGGGTGTGGTACCCGGAAGGCCGCAGGACCTGGGGCCGCTCCGGCTCGGGAGGCGGTACCTCGTCGTCGGACTGGAGCGTCGGCGTCGGGTCCTCGAGCTACGACACCTCGTCCAGCTACGACTCCTCGTCGTCCTCCAGCAGCGACTCGTCCAGTTCGTCCTCGGACTGGGGCGGCGGCGGAGGCGGCTCTGGCGGCGGCGGCGGCAGCGACTCCTGGTAGCCACTGGCTGCCCGCCTGCCCACCAGCCGAGCGCCATCTTCACGTTGGGTCAACCCAGAACGGCATGTGGAGGCCCGTCGCCTGCCTGGAGGGTGCTCCCTACCTTGAGGGCATGAGGCCTGCGCGCAAGGGACTCCCGGTCTACGTACCGCCCCGGACGGTGTGGTCGGTCGGGGCCCAGGTGGTGTTGCTCGTGTTGCTGGGCACGGCGATGCAGAGCCTGGGGCCCGTGCTCACGCTGTTGGCGGCGGCGCTGCTGCTGGGACTGGCGGCGGAGCCCGTCGTGCGCCGGCTGCAGTCGTGGGGCCTGCGCCGGGGCCTGGGCGTGGCGCTCATCGCGCTGACGCTCTTGGCAATCATCGGCCTGCTCATCCTCACGCTGGTGCCGCTGCTCGTGGAGCAGCTCCAGCACCTGGTGGAGGCGGCGCCGGTCTTCCTCGATGAGCTGACCCAGGCCCCCTGGGTGCGGAAGCTGGATGAGCACTTCGGTGTGCTGTCGCATCCGCAGGACGCGTTCACCGTGGAGCCTGGCGTGCTGGCCAGGCCGCTCATCACCGTGCTGTCATCCACGGTGGAGTTGCTGGGCGCGGGCGTCACGGTGCTGGCGCTGGCCGTGTTCGGCCTGCTCTTCGGGCACGACCTCTACGCGAGCATCCTGGGCTGGGTGCGCCCGCGCAGCCGTCCCCGCGTGCGCCGCGTGGTGGGCCGGATGCGTGAGGCGGTGGGCAACTACCTCGTCGGCACGCTGCTCATCGTCTCGGTGGGCGGCGCCTGCACGGCCGGCCTGTCGCTGGCGCTGGGGGTGCCGTACTTCCTGCCGCTCGGCCTGGTGGCGATGGTGTTGGGGCTCATCCCGTACATCGGCAGCGTCATCACCGCGCTGCTGGTGAGCCTCACCACGCTGGCGTCGGTGGGCCCGAAGCGGGCGATCCTCGCGCTGGCGGTGTTCGTGGTCTACCAGCAGCTCGAGGCCCACCTGTTCAGCCCCCTGGTGCAACGGCGCGCCATCAAGATGAACCCGCTGCTCATCTCGATGGTGGCGCTGGCGGGCGGCGCCGTCGCGGGGCTGCTGGGCGTCATCCTCGCGGTGCCGGCGGCGGCGGCGGGGCAGGTGTTGCTCACGGAGGTGCAGCGCGAGCGTCGCAAGACGTGGAAGCGCGAGAGTCGCCTGGCGGCGGCCCTGCCTTCCGGACTGGGGAACGCGGACGAGGCACTGTTGGCGGGTCCACTTGCTCCGCCGCGAAGTGAAGCGCGGCGTGCGCCCCCGGCCGACTCCGGGCATCCTGGGACTCCGCACTGAAGCCGCCTTCCTCCCCTAGAGCCCGCCATGACTACCGACGAGAGTGTTTCGGCTTCCCAGAAGCGCGCGGCGGCGGAGCGCGCGGTGGACTTCATCCAGCCAGGCATGGTGGTGGGGCTGGGCACGGGCAGCACGGCCGCGCACGCGGTGCGGCGGCTGGGCGCGCTGCTCTCCGCCGGGACGTTGAAGGACGTGGTGGGCGTCCCCACGTCGCGCGCGACGGAGGCACTGGCCGCGTCGCTGGGCGTGCCGCTCACCACGCTGGACGTGCACCCGGTGGTGGACCTCACCATCGACGGCGCGGACGAGGTGGCCCCGGACCTGTCGCTCATCAAGGGCGGCGGTGGGGCGCTCCTGCGCGAGAAGGTGGTGGCGCAGGCGAGCCGCCGCGAAATCATCGTGGTGGACGCGGCCAAGCTGTCTCCCCGGCTGGGCACGAAGTGGCCGGTGCCGGTGGAGGTGCTGCCCTTCGGCTGGCGCTCGCAGGCGCTGTTCCTGGAGTCGCTGGGCGCGCGCGTGGTGGTGCGGCTCGCGCTGGACGGGGCGCCGTACCACACGGATCAGGGCAACGTGGTGTTGGACTGTGACTTCGGTCCCATTGGCGACCCGGCGGCGCTGGCGGCGAAGCTGGAGTCCCGCGCAGGGGTGATGGCGCACGGCCTGTTCCTGAACCTGACCACTGACTTGTTGGTGGCCGGGCCGGAGGGCATCACCCACCGCGTCCGGGGCGCGTAAGGCGCAGGGCGTCCTCGGCGGTGTCCACGTCCTCCTCGCCGCCGGGCAGTGGAACCTCCACGACGCGCGAAGGGTCCCGAGCGATGAGCCCGCGTGCGCCGCCCGTGGGAGGCAGGGCCTCCAACTCGGGGAAGAGGGCGCGGGAGAAGAGGGCGGGGACGCCCCGGGTGCCTGCGTAGGTGGACGCGATGATGGGCGCGCGCGTGCGCTCGAAGGTGGCGATGAGCGAGCGCAGGTGGGCTGTGTCCACGTGGAGCTGGTCGCAGAGCATCAGGAGCGCGCCGTCCACGTCCGGGGGAATCGCCCGCAGGCCCGCGTGCAGTGACGAGCCCTGACCCAGCGCCCAGTCCGGGTTGTCCACACACAGCAGGGCAAGCCCGTCCAGCTCCGTTGCGACGTCGTCACGCCGCGCGCCGAGCACCACGGCCACCACCGGGCTCGCTGCCAGGGCCCGCTCCGCCGCGCGCCGTACCAGGGACGTGCCTTCGTGGCGCAAGAGCTGCTTGGGCTGTCCCAGCCGCGACGAACCACCCGCGGCGAGCAGCACGATGGCGACGGTCGTCACGCCGACCTGCGCTCCGGCGCGATGGCCTCCGCGTGGATGGGCGCCTGCCGTTCGCGCAGCCGTCCTCCGTCGCGCCCGGCCAGCACCGCCTGCACCTCCGCGATGATGGACAGGGCAATCTCGTCCGCGCCCTCCGCGCCCAGGTCCAATCCCATGGGCGCGTGCAGCTTCTCCAACTGCGCGGCGGTGGGCGTGCGCGCCAGCTCCCGCAGGATGCGCTCCGTCCTCGCGCGAGGCCCGAGCACTCCCAGGTAACGCACCGGCAGCGGCACCAGCCGCTCCAGCAGCTCCCGGTCCTGCGGCAGGCTGTGCGTCATCACCAGCACCACGCTGCGCGCGGACAGAGGCACCTTCTCCAGCACCTCGCTGGCCCGCGACGCGACATGCGCCTGGGCCCGAGGGAACCTGCGGCGCAGCAGCTCCACGGGCCGGTCCGCCACCACCGTGAGGTGCCATCCCAGCCCCTGCGCACGCGACACCACGGGCGCGACGTCGAAGCCGCTGCCGAACACCACCACCGGCGGCGCTGGCTCCACCACCTCCACCAGCACCTCCGCGCCCCCGCACGCGCCGCTCCAGGGCACGCCGCGCACCAACGCCTCCGTCGCCGCCGCGCGCACCGGCTCGAGCAGCGCGCCCTGGAGGCTCCCCTCCGACACGCCGTCCTCGCGCAACATCAGCCGCGAACCCACCGCGTCCTCGGGCCCCCGGTACACGGTGGCCACCACCGCGCGCAGCGACTGCTTGCGAGCCTCGGCCGCGAAGCCGAGCGCGTCACCCGGACCGGGCTCCCAGCGCTCCAGCAGGATGTCCACCACGCCGTTGCACCCGAGCGCGAACGACAGGCCGCCCTCGTCCTCCGCGGCGTCTCCCGTGGTGTCGTAGCGCAGCACGCGCGGCCCCTCCGACGTCCAGAAGAAGGCCTTGCGCACGAGGTCTCCCTCCAGACACCCGCCGCTCACCCCGCCCGCGAGCCAGCCGTCCGCGCCCATCAACATGCGGGCCCCTGGACGCCGATACGACGAACCGGACACCGCCACCACCGTCGCCAACACCACCGGACCGGAGGCACGACCGCATGCCCGCAACAGGTCATCGAGTTCCTTCATCGCCCACCCATCTAACCACCCACGCCCCATGCCCGGGCCGATTCCGCCCCGGACGGATGTGCACCGTCCGACGTCCGATTCATGCCCGGCGCACGCAGGGCAACCCTCCGGCCGACCGCACGCCCCCTACGTGACGCTGGCGGACAAGGCCTCCCGCCACGAACTTGAGCGGAGGACTTTTGATGGAGGCTCGGTGGAATCCAAAGCGCGACGGCATGACGCCCGACATCGCTTCCCCTTTGCTCATGGCACTCCGCGGGCCTGGCGCCCCAGCAAGGGGAGGGCGGCATGAAGATGCCCGAAGTGCTGGAACACCTGCCCGCCGTCGGACACCTGCTCGGACGCAAGCCGAGCGGGCAGGAGGACGTTTTGCCGAAGCGTGACCCCACCCTGACCCTGCCGGACTTCCAGGCCGTTCCGCTGCCCTCGAGCGAGCGCCGGCTGGGAGACGGCCGCACCTTCATCGTGCACCACCCCGCGCCGCGCGCGCCCCGGGGACCGGGCCTCACGGTGATGAGCTACAACATCCTCATGGGCGGCGAGCGTCAGGAGGCGCTGCTGGAGTACTTCACCCAGCTGGAGGCCCAGGACCGCATGCCGGACGTCATCGGCCTGCAGGAGGCGGGCGTGCCCATGTCGGTGCTGCTCGCGTCCCGCTTCGGCTTCCACCTGGCGTACCAGGGCAGCGACGGCGACGACAGCACCCGGCTGGTGAACGGCAAGGCCTGGCTCAGCCGCCACCCCATCGTGGACGCCGCGCACTTCACCTACGTCCTCACCGAAGCCGAGCGCAATGAGGCCATCGCGCGCCAGGGCTACGCGGGAGAGCTGGTGGAGGACCGGGGCGTGCTGTGGCTGAAGCTCCACGTGGAGGGCCGCCCGCTCTACCTCTACAACCTGCACCACGCGCTGGGGGACTCGGCCATCAACGCCCTCAACCTGCGCCAGCTCAACTCGCTCCTGAGCCGCCGCGAGGGCGTCCCCGCCGTCGTGCTGGGCGACTTCAACGCCAACACCGCCATCAAGCGGGGCGGCTCCTGGCTGGTGGCGCACCTGCTGCACCCGAAGCAGGACAACGACACGGACACCATCGAGGAGTTCCGTCAGCGCTACGGCGACGACATGCACAACGTCACGGTGGGCGACCGCGGCGTGGGCAACATCTCGGATCCGCGCCTGCGCCACGAACTGCACACGCTGGAGCAGGACCTTCCGGAGACGGTGTGCCATGCGACGACGGTGCGCGTGCGGCTGGCGGACCACTCGCTGACGACGCCCCATCACGCCCGTCAGGAGCTGAGCTCCGGCCAGATTCCCAAGCACAGCCCCGCGTGGTGGCGCCTGCAGGACATCGCGGATTGCGCCACGCTCACCTCGCACCCGGACAGCCACGGCGTGGTGCACGCCACCGGCAAGCGCTTCGACAACTTCTACGCGACGCGCTCCCTGGTCCCGGTCCTCTTCGAGGTGGACCGCTCCACCGAGTCCTCGGACCACCAGCCGGTGGTGGCCCACTACCGCTTCGGCGACGGACAGGTGAAGTCCCCGCCGCACCACTGACGCCCCGTCCCCGCTACGCGGCGAGGGCCGCGGAGCGGTGGCGCGCGAAGAGGTCCTTCACGTAGCGGCGCAGCAGGGCCGCGTCGATGTCCGGGCACTGGATGTCCGTGCCCGCCAGCGCGGCGCGGGTGTGGTCCGTGCGCACGCGCGGCGTGCGGTGGTGCAGCTCCAGCACCGTGCGGGTGCCGTGGTAGACCTTCTCCCGCAGGAACGCGACCAGCGGGAAGAGGGCGTTGTCCGGCCCCACCCGTCCCAGCTCGCGCAGCCACACCGCCGGAGCCACGCGGCGCACCGGGTGTCCGTGCACGCCCAGCATGTCGAAGAGGGCGTTGTGGCTCGGCTCCTGCTCGCGCTCCGGCGCCAGGTTGTATGTGCCGCCCGGGGCCTGGGTGAGCACCAGGTGCGCGGTGGCGCTGGCCACGTAGTCCACCGGCACCGGCAGCCAGTACTTGTCCGGCAGGTCCGGCGACATGCCCAGCTGCGCGTTGCCCACCAGCAGCCGGCACAGCATGTCGTCCGCGTTGCCGATGCCCGTGCGGCTGTGGCCCTGGATGAAGCCCGGCCGGTAGATGCTGACCGGCAGGCCGCTGTCGCGCGCGTCCACGGCGATCCGCTCCGCGACCCACTTGGCCCGCGTGTAGCCGTTCTCGTAGGACATCAAGTCCAACGAGCGCTCCAGCGCGAAGTCCTCGTCCACCTCCTCCAGGCCCAGCAGCGTGCCCACCGCGCCGTGGACGCTGAGCGAGGACACGTGGTGCAGGGGCTTCGCGCGGCCGTGCGCGCAGAAGGCCAGCACCTGCTGCGTGCCGGCGACGTTGGGCCGCCCCGCGTCCGCGTACGGCAGGATGTAGCTGATGCTCGCGGCCGAGTGCACCACCGCGTCGCACTGGAGCGCCAGGTCGTCATGCACGGACGCCTCCAGCCCCAGCCGCGTCCGGGTGATGTCGCCCGCCACCGCCTGGATGCGCCCGTCGCGCCAGGGCAGGTGCACGCCGTACTTGCGAGCGGTGGCGCGAAGCCGCGCGCCCGCCTCCGCGTCGTCACGCGCCCGCACCAGGCAGTGGATGCGCTCCACGCGGGGCGCCAGCGCGGCCAGCAGGTGGATGCCCAGGAACCCCGTCGCCCCCGTGAGCAGGAGCGTGCGCGGCGGCTGCTTGACGAGCGCGGGGGCCGTGAGCCGGGGCAGGGCGGCGGACCGCGCGTCGGTCAGCAGCGTGGCGCGCACGCCTTGAGGGCCCGCTTCGGCCGGGGCCGCGCCGGCCTCGCAGAAGGGCAGGAGCAGCTGGGGCGTGGGGTGCGAGTACACGCGGCGCGACGGCAGCGACACGCCGAAGTCCTCCTCCACCTGGGCCAGCACGTGCGCCACGCCCAGCGAGTCACCGCCCGCCTGGAAGAAGTGCGTGTTCGCCGTGACGGTGCCCGGGGCCGCGTGCAGTCCCCGCTCGAAGGCACGGCACAGCCGGTCGATGGGCGTTGAGAGCGCGGTGGGCTGCGCGGCGCGAGACTCGGACGCGGTGGCGCCCACCCAGTCCGCTGGGGGCGGCAGGGCCCCCCGGTCCACCTTGCCCAGGTGGGGCATGAGCGGCAGGCGCGGCAGCTCCACGAAGCGGTGCGGCACCATGTAGTCCGGCAGCACGACGCCCAGGTGCGCGCGCAGCGCTTCCAGCGACACCGTGTGGCCCTCCTGCACGCTGTGGTACGCCACCAGCAGGCCCGACGTCTGGCCCTGCGCGTCCGTGTGCTCGAAGACCGTCACCGCCGCCTGCGCGACGCCCGGGTACGCGTACAGCGCCTGCTCGATGGCCTCCAGTTCGATGCGGAAGCCGCGCAGCTTCACCTGCTGATCCATCCGCCCCAGGAACACGAGCGCCCCGTCCGCGCGGCGCACGGCCTCGTCACCGGTGCGGTACCACCGGGCGCCCTGGGCGTCCGTGGGGAAGCGCTCCCGCGTGCGCTCGGGCTGGTTGCGGTAGCCCTCCGCCACGCCCTCGCCGCCAATCCACACCTCGCCCGTCGCGCCCACCGCGACGTCCTGTCCGTCCGTCCCCACCACGCGCAGGCGCACGCCCGGCAGCGCCTGTCCGATGGGCACGGGCGACTCGCCGCCCCTCACCCGGTACGCGGTCGCGCAGACCGTCCCCTCCGTGGGGCCATAGGCGTTGAAGACGCGGCGGCCGGACGCATGCCACCGCTCCGCGAGCGGCGCCGGGCAGCGCTCGCCCGCCATCACCACGCACGCCACGTCCGGCAGCGTGTCCACGTGCGGCCCCAGCTGCCCCAGCACGGACGGCGGCAGGCACAGGTGTGTCACGCGCTGCTGGCGCAGGTACTCCGCCATGCGCCGGCCGGGCAGCAGGTCCTCGCGCGTGCCCTGCACCACGGCGCCGCCCGCGAACAGCGTGGGGAACACCTCCCACACGGACGCGTCGAAGTTGATGCTGGCGAACTGGAGGTGACGCGTGTCCGGCCCCAGGCCCAAGAGCGGCCCCACGCCGTGCACCAGGTTCACGAGCCCCCGGAACGTGCACACCACGCCCTTGGGCTCACCCGTGCTGCCAGAGGTGTAGATGAGGTACGCGGGCCTGTCCGGCGGCGCGTCGATGGCGTCCGAGACGTCGATGTCCCCCACGCCGTCCACCGTCGCCGCATCCGCTTCCAGGAAGGGCAGGGGAGTCCCCAACCACGTCTCCAGGAGCCCCACGGAGACGCGGTGCATGCGCTGCGTGACGACGCCGCGCAGGCCCGCGTCGCGCAGGATGCGCAGGAGCCGCTCGTCGGGGAGGAAGGGATCCAACGGCACGTAGGCCGCGCCCGCCATCCAGATGCCCAGGATGGCCGGGATGACCTCCGGCCCGGGCACCACCATCAACCCCACGCGGTCTCCCGGCCGCACGTTCCACTCGGTCCGCAGCCGCCGCGCCACCCGGGCCGCCCGGCGCAACAGCTCCGGCTGCTTCAGCACCGTGGAGCCGAAGGCGATCTCCGCGGTCGGGGGAAGACGCAGCGTGGACGGAAGGGCCATGGTGCATTCCTTGGATGTGGTGACTCACGCGCGGGTGCTTCGCGTTTGAAAATTCTAAAGACTGTCAGCGTTCGCGCAATACGTAGGAACCGCGCGGTGATACACGCGGAGTCTTGATTGCAACACACACGCTCGGGTCATCCATGCCCCGTCTCCGTCAGGGGACTCCCGCACGCGGTGTATGTCATTCCCGTCTGGATATATCTTTGGAACACCGCGGGCGCGCACCGCCACGCCAGGGTGACGATGTCTGTCTTTTTCCCGTGGGGGTGTGCCGCGGCCGCGCGCGGGCCTCCAGTGGGTGGGTGCAACCTGATTCGCAGGGGTGGGGCCGCACCCCCTGTCGCGCTGGATGATTCAAGGGGGCTGGGCTGTAGTGGAGGACCGGATGCCTTCGCTACGACACGCCTTCCTGCTCAACGCCGTCCGCGAGCTTGGCCGCTCGGTGCCGGACATCGCCCACTCGCGCGCCTCCTGGGACGCGTGCCTGGAGCGGATCCGCGAGGTGTGCATCACGACGCTGGGCATGGAGTACGACACGCTCGCCCGCTTCGACGCGCGCTCCGTCGTCGGGCTCTTCGCCCACCCGGAGCAGGCGCGCATCCTCGCCCGGCTGGTGGATGAGCGGGCCCGCCTGTGCGAGGCCCACGGGCGCTACGCGGACGCGCTGGCGGACAGCGTCTTCGCGGGCCAGCTCCTCATGTGCTCGCGCGCCCGCTTCGGTCTGCCCCGGGATGCCCGCGCCGCGGACGTCCTGGAGCGCGAGGCAGGGACTCCCACGCCCCTGCCCCTGCCAGAAGAGTGACGTCGAGTGACGTCAGCCGGCCTTCACCTTCAGCACGACCTTGCCCACGGCCTGACGCGACTCCAGCTCGCGCAGCGCCTGCGCGCCGTCCTCGAAGGGGAAGACGCGGCCCACCACCGGATTGACGAAGCCCTTCGCCGCGAGCGTCTCCAAGTCTTTGGCGATTTCGCCCGGCAGCTCCGGCGCCTGCATCAGGAAGGCGCCCCACGCCACGCCCACCACGGAGACGTTGCGCAGGAGCAGCCGGTTCACCGTGACGGAGGGAATCTGGCCGCTGGCGAAGCCCACCACCAGGAGCCGCCCCTCTGGCGCCAGCACCTTGAGGCTCTTCTCGAAGACGTCGCCGCCCACGGGGTCCAGCACCACGTCCGCGCCCCGGCCGTCCGTGGCCTCGCGCACGCCGGACTGGAACTCCTTCAATAGAAGGACGACGTCCGCGCCCGCGCGCTTCGCCACCTCCTTCTTCCGCTCGTCGCTCACCACCGCCAGCACGCGCGCCCCGGCGCCCTTCGCCACCTGCACGGCCGCGGTGCCCACGCCGCCCGCCGCGCCGTGCACCACCACCGTCTCTCCCTGGCGCAGCTGCCCGCGCCGGTGCAGCGCGAAGTGCGCCGTGTGGTAGTTCATCACCATGCCCGCCGCCTGCTCGAAGCTCCACGCTTCCGGAATGGGGAAGGCCATCTCCGGCGCCACCACGCAGGCCTCCGCGAAGCCGCCCAGGGTGAAGGAGAAGCCCATCACCCTGTCGCCGGGCTTCACCCGTGCCCCCGCCGGCGCGGCGCGCACCACGCCCGCCACCTCCACTCCCGGCACGAAGGGCACCTCCGGCTTCATCTGGTACTGGCCACGGGTGAGCAGCAGATCCGGGAAGCTCACCCCGGCCGCCACCACATCAATGAGGACCCCGTCCCCCGCCTCCGGCTCCGGGACCTCCACCATCGCCAGGCCCTCGGGTCCCTCCAGCCGCTGAAGCTGCAACGCGCGCATGTGTGTCGCCTCCTTGAGAGCGGGACGCTAGCCCGCCTGCCCCGCCCCAAAGCCCTCCTGGATGTCAACGGTGATGAAGGACCCACCCGGGTCGGGAATAAATGAGACGGCAATTTCTCCCCGGCGTTCACTCATTGCACGCATCCGCCGACAGACGCTTCAACCACGAAGTAACCGCCTTGCTGGTTTGAAGCTTCAACCCCGTTTTCGCCGGGCTGCGTGAGTTCCTCCGTCATTTCAAGCAGTTGCGAGATATTCTCGAAGTCTGAGAAGAGATGTAAAAGTAGAAATCTCGCCTGTACTTGAAATACGCGCCTCTCCTGTGGCACAGTGTTTCCTAATCTTTCCCCTTAGGAGGACTACATGTACGAGAAGCGAGTACGCGGCGCCCTGGGTGCCGCAGCCCTGTCCCTGATGGTTGGCGCTTGCACCGATGGCGCTCCTGCGGCGAACACCGAGGACGCCAACATCCAGAAGGCTTCCGCCAATCTGTCGGCGGGCCAGAAGGTCATCGCGGCGGACTCCGACGCGGTCCCCACCTTCCTCACCGGTTCCTTCGGTTCCGTCCCCGCTCCCTCGGCCATCCAGGGCATCGCGGCCCAGCAGCAGCTGGCGCCGGTGCTCGCGGGCGTGGCGCCGCTGTTCCACCTGAACCCGAACGACCTGTTCCTGAAGCGGGCCTACGTCGGCTTCGACGGTGACACCCACTACCGTTACGGCGTGACCCAGAACGGCATCCTGGTTCAGGACGCCGAGGTTCGCCTGCACGCGCGCAACGGCTCCGTGTTCGCGGTGAACACCAACGCCCGTGGCGACCTGCAGGGCGAGCTGAAGGCCACCATCGCGTCCGACGCGGCCATCTCGGCGGCGGTCGGTGATCGCGGTTCCCCGGAGCGCGCGGCCGCCAACGGCGAGCCCCAGCTCGTGTACCGCCGCTCGGGCAACGAGCTCATCCTCGCGTACGAAATTCGCGTCGTGGGCGAGCTGAAGGACACCACCCCGGTGGATGACTCCGTGTACGTGAACGCCAAGACGGGCGACGTCTTCGAGCGCGTTCCGCACATCCACTCGGCGAAGAACCGCCAGGTCAACGACATGCAGCACAAGACGAACGTCCCCACGGGCGGCGTTCGGGCTCGGTGGGAGGGTGATGCGGCCCACGCCGACGTGGTGGTGAACAACAACTACAACCACCTGGGCACGGTCTACGACTGCTACCAGAGCCTGTTCGGCCGCGACTCCATCAACAACGCGGGCGCGACGCTGAAGAGCTTCGTCCACTACAGCAACAACTACGTCAACGCCTACTGGGACGGCACCCAGATGGTGTACGGCGATGGCGACGGCGTGAACGCCTCCAACCTGGCGAACTCGCTGGACGTGACCGCGCACGAGCTGACGCACGCGGTGACGGAGAACGAGTCCAACCTCACCTACTCCGGTGAGTCCGGCGGCCTGAACGAGTCCCTCTCGGACATCTTCGGCGCGGTGTGCGAGTGGTACGGCAAGGGCAAGGTCATCGACGACGGCACCTGGATCGTCGGCGACGACGTCTGGACCCCGAGCATCCCGGGTGACGGCCTGCGCTACATGAAGAACCCCACGCAGGACGGGGACTCGCTCGACTACTACCCGGACTACGGCTCGGGCGTGGACGTGCACTACAGCTCGGGTATCTCCAACCTGGCGTTCTACCTGATGTCCGAGGGTGGCACGCACCCGCGCGCCAAGACGACCCAGGTCGTCACCGGCATCGGCTTCGAGAAGGCCGCTCGCGTCTTCTACAAGATCAACGCCGACCTGCTGGTTGCGTCCTCCAACTTCGAGGCGGCCAAGACGGCTTCCGAGCAGGCCGCGACGCAGCTGGGCTTCACCGCGGCGGAGATCGCCTCGGTGGGCAACGCCTGGAAGGCCGTGGGCGTGGGCGTGCCCGTGCCTCCTCCGGTGACCACGCCGATTGAGAAGGGCGTGCCCGTGACGGGCATCAACGGCACCTCCGGCAGCAAGGTGTACTACTCGGTGACCATCCCCGAGGGCGCCACGGACGTGACCTTCACCCTGTCCGGTGGCACGGGTGACGCGGACCTCTACGTCCGCAAGACCAACGCCCCGACGGACTCCCTGTACGACTGCCGTCCGTACAAGTCCGGCAACGCGGAGACCTGCACCTTCGCCACCTCCGGCGCGAAGGGCATCTGGTACGTGATGATCAAGGGCTTCACCACCTACACGGGCACCAGCCTGTCCGTGACCTGGAAGGGTGGCTTCGAGGACATCGGCAACGAGACCCGCATCGAGGGCCTCTCGGGCGTGCCGGGCTCCACCCGCACCTTCATCATCGACGTGCCTGAGTACAAGAAGGACTCCGGCATCAACACCCTGTCCCTGGCGCTGGGCGAGGGCGAGGGCAACGCCGACATCTACGTGCAGGCCGCCGCCGCCCCGACGTTCACGTCCTACCTGGGCCGTGGCGTGAGGGAGAGCGCGACGGAGAGCGTCATCCTGCGCAACATCCCGGCGGGCAAGTACTACATCACGGTTGTCGGTGTGCCGAGCCTGGTCGACACCGAGGTGGACGGCTACATCAACACCGTGTTCGCGGCCTCCTACAAGGTCAAGTAGTGCCTGAAGGTGTGGGGCGCGGCGAAGGTGCCGCGCTCCGCTCCTGAAACCCCGGGCTCCCGCCTCCTCGCGGGACCCGGGGTTCTTTTTTTGTCCCGCTTCAGTTCACCGCGTGCGCCGCGGTGGGGCCCAGGCGCATGGTCTGGGCGCGGCCGTAGGTGAGCGAGCGCCACAGCCACTCCACCGGCCCGAAGCGGAAGCGCGCCAGCCACCAGTGACTGAAGGCCACCTGTCCCGCGAACAGCAGCAGGCTGAAGACCACCGTGAGCGACGGCGGCGTGCGGCCCACCAGTCCCAGGCCCCAGCCGTCATACAGCGTGATGCTGAGCACGGACTGCATGAGGTAGAGCGTCAGCGCCATGCGGCCCGCGGGGGTGAAGACGCCCAGCACCTTGCGCCAGCGCTCCTTCTGGAAGAGCAGCACGAAGGCCGCCGCGAAGCCCACGCCCAGGAAGAGGATGCCCACGTCCTTCGGGATGCGCATCCACACCAGCCACCCGGGCAGGCTCGTCACGCCCCGGTACGTGAGGTTGAGCGCCAGGACGACGAGCCCGATGACGCTGCCCACCCCCAGTCCCCAGGCGGCCAGCTTCCGCAGCAGCGGACGGTGGCGCTCCACGTCCTGCAGCAGCCCCCGGCGCCCGGCCCACAGGCCCAGCAGGAAGCGGCCCAGGATGATGGACAGCAGCACCGGGCGGTTGGGGTTGGGGATGCTGGCCCAGCCGTAGGCCGCGTTGGCCTGCTGGCTGGTCACCACCGAGTCGCTGGAGAGGCCCGCGAGGAACGCCGCGCGGCGCTCCGCGTCCTCCTCCTTCGTGGCCTTCTGGGCGCGCTCCGTCGCCGCCGCGCCGTCCAGCATCACCGGGAGCACCCGCTGCCCGATGGAGAAGATGGTGGGCACCACGAACAGGAACAGCGCCGCCCAGACGAGCACCGTCTTTTCGGAGCACTGGCGGAACGACAGCAGCAGGAAGCCCACCAGCGCGTAGGTGGTGAGGATGTCGCCCAGCCAGATGGCGAACATGTGGACCAGGCCGATGCCCAACAGCACGAGCAGGCGGCGCCGGTACACCGGCACGATGGAGGTGCCCCGCCCTTCCGCGCGCGTCATCTGCAGCGCGAAGCCCAGGCCGAAGAGGAGGGTGAAGAGGGTGACGAACTTCTGCTCGATGAGCAGCGCGAAGAGCGAATTGACCGTGAGCTCCAGCGGCGACGCGGCCAGCGCCAGGGCCTGCTCTTTCGGCAGGAACAGCCGACCGTTGAACCAGTTCAGGCTGTTGGAGATGAAGACGCCCAGGAGCGCGAAGCCGCGCAGGGCGTCCAGGGCGTGGACGCGCTGCGCGCTTTCAATGGGACCGGCGGAAGGGGACTCGGACATGCCGGGCACTACATGCTGGCGCCCTCGGCAGCGTCAAATCACGCGCCCGCCCTGATACAGCGATACATCTCAGTGCGCGGCGCGCGCCTCACCGGCGGGGGCCAGGCGCATGGGCTGGAGGCGGCCGTAGGTGAGCGAGCGCCACAGCCACTCCACCGGCCCGAAGCGGAAGCGCGCCAGCCACCAGTGGCTGAAGGCGACCTGCGCCGCGAAGACGCCCAGGCACAGGAGCACCGTGCGCGACGGCGGCGTGTGGCCCACCAGCCCCAGGCCCCAGCCGTCATACAGCGCGATGCTGATCACCGACTGCGTGAGGTAGAGCGTCAAAGCCATGCGGCCCGCGGGCGTGAGCACGCCCAACACCTTGCGCCAGCGCTCCTTCTGGAAGAGCAGCGCGAAGGCCGCCGCGTACCCGCAGCCCATGAACAGGTAGCCCACCTCCCGCAGGGTGCGCATGCCCACCATCCACGGCGGCTGGCTGGTCTGCCCCCAGGGGCCGCCCGGGGTGCCCCGGCTCCTGAGATAGAGCACCAACGACAGGGTGGCGACGGCGCTGCCCACGCCCAGCCCCCATGCCATCACCCGCACGAGCAGCTTGCGGTGGCGCTCCACGTCCTCCAGCAGCTTCTGGCGTCCGGTCCACAGGCCCAGCAGGAAGCGGCCCAGGATGATGCACAGCCAGATGGGACGCCCCGGGTTGGGCAGGTTCTGCCAGGCGAAGAGTGCGTTGGCCTTCTGCGACGTCAGCACGGACTCGCTGGACAGGCCGGTGAGGAACGCCGTGCGGTGCGCGGCCTCCAGGTCGCGCGTGGCCTTGGCGGCCTGCTCCGCGGCCTCCTTTCCGTGCATCAGCTCCGGGCCAAAGCGCTGCGCGATGGACAGCGTGAGCGGCAGGACGACGAAGAGCACCGCCACCCAGGTGAGCACCGTCCTGTCCGAGCGCTGGCGGAACAACAGCAGCACGAAGCCCACCAGCGCGTAGGTGCTGAGGATGTCACCCACCCAGATGGCGAACATGTGCACCAGGCCGATGCCCAACAGCACGAGCAGGCGGCGCCGGTACACCGGCACGATGGAGGTGCCTCGCCCTTCCGCGCGCGTCATCTGCAGCGCGAAGCCCAGGCCGAAGAGGAGGGAGAAGAGGGTGACGAACTTCTGGTCCACGAAGAAGGCGTAGAGCTGGCGGACCACCACTTCCAGCATGGGCGCGGCCAGCGCCTGTGCCTGTTCGTTCGGCAGCAGCGACCGGCCGCTGAACCAGCTCAGGCTGTTGGAGACGAAGACGCCCAGGAGCGCGAAGCCGCGCAGGGCGTCCAGCAGGTGCACGCGCTCGGAGAGCTCGACGGGGCCAGCGGAAGAGGGCTCGGGCATGGCGTGAAATTACACGCCCGCGTCCAGCGGTGCGTTACGGCTGCGGGGAGGGTGTCCGCGGACCGGGAAGGACTTCACGCAAGCAGCGCTCCAGGCCGCCCCGGTGGCGCCATTGCATGGGGTAGCCCAGGGAGACCTCCTCGAAGCGCACGCCGTCGCGCCACAGCGTGGAGGGCATGTGCAAATGCCCCGTCACCACCACCTCCGCGCGGTAGCGCGTGTGCCAGTCCTCGGTGAGGCGCGTGCCGCACCAGATGGAGAAGCGCGGGATGCGCGGCAGCCGCACGTGCTCGTAGCGCAGCGGGTAGTGGTTGATGAGGATGGTGGAGCACTCCGGCGGCAGCCGCTCCAGCCGCGCGCGGGTGCGCTCCACGCGCGCGTGGCACCAGGCCTGACGGGTGGGGTAGGGCTCCGGATGCAGGAGCACCTCGTCCGTGCACATCAGGTCGTCCTCCCAGGCCCACTCCAGCGCCTTGTCCGCGGGCACGGTGTCCGGGCGGAAGGTGTAGTCGTAGCCCAGGAACATGGGGACGATGACGCGGGGCGGGCCCTCGCCGGGCCAGCGCGGATACGGGTCCTCCGGCGTGAGCGCGCCGTAGCGGTGGCACAGGTCCACCATGCGCAGGTAGCGCGCCTCGCCCTTCAGCGGAGGCTGTTCGGAGGGCATGGTCCACAGCTCGTGGTTGCCTGGCACCCAGACGACCTGGCGGAAGCGCGCGGTGAGCGTGCGCAGCATCAGCTCCATGTCCGCGAGCGTTTCGCCCACGTCGCCGCCGACGATGAGCCAGTCCTCCGGGCGCGGCGCGAGTGCCGCCAGCGCCTCGTGGTTTTCCTTGTGCCGCAGGTGCAGGTCGCTGATGGCGTAGAGCTTCATGGCGTGCGTGGGGGAGTCCCTACCTTAACGCTCCCCGCCGCGCACGCCATGGGAACGCCCGGCCGTCAGCTCAAGGAGGCCAGGAGCGCCAGCACCTGCTGCGGCGGCGCGGCGCGGTCCATCCAGGTGATGCCCTTCTCCCGCAGCCCGCGAGACGGGGGATGCGTGGTGTGCAGCGCGCACGCGGCGCGAGGATGCCGGGAGCGCACGCACGTGAGCAGGCACAGCCCGTCGCCATCCGGCAGGCCGTAGCCGCACACCACCACGGACGGCGCCGCTTCCCCCATCAGCCGCTCCGCTTCGCGCACACCCAGGGCGAAGCGCTTGTCTCCGGGCAGGTACCTGGAGAGCCGCCGCAGCGCTGCCAGCGCACGCGGATCCGCGTCCACGAAGAGGAAGCTGGGTGGGCTGGAGAGCTCTCGCATGAAGGCAATGGGTGGTGCGGACAAGCTAGACGCAAGAGGTTGTGTCGCGAAAAGCCTACCCCGGAAGTTCTTGGAAGCCAACCTCTCAAGTCATATCGACATGGGCGAACCCGGTAGGTTAACGACCCCATGGAAAAGACCCTCGCATCCCGGCTCGGAGGCGCGGCCCGCGTCGCCCGCACCCGCCTGAACCTGACCCAGGCGGATGTGGCGGAGCGCATCGGCATCGCCAGTGAGGTCTACGGGCGCCTGGAGCGCGGCCACATGCTGCCCAGCATCCAGACCTTCCGCCGGTTGTGCGTGGTGCTGTCCATCTCCGCGGACGAGGCGCTGGGTCTGAAGCCGTCACAGGACGTGAAGTGGGCCGCGGAGCCTCCGTCCGACTATGGCGAGTCCGCGGAGCTGCGCCGGCTCCTGCGCCGCGCGAAGCAGCTGGACCGGGGCTCCGTCCGCATCCTCAGCGTGCTGGCCTCGCAGTTCAAACCCCGGAGCTGAAGGCGCTCCGGCGCTCAGCCGGCCTTCGCTGTGCCGTCCCATCGCGCGAGCCGCTCCCGCAGCTTGCGGACGGAGGGAAAGCCATTGAAGAGCACCACCTGCGGGTGAGCTTCCAGTACCTGCCGCTCCGTGGCCTCCTTCGCCAGCGCGCGGTCCACGCCCAGGAGCAGTCCCGCGTCGGGGCGCGCGCGCAGCTCCGCCAGCCGGCGTGACAGCGGCGCCGCGTGCCACGGGTGGAACAGCTCCAGCGCGACCTCCTGGCCCGACTTCCGGTGGCGGAAGGTGAGGTCGGGCACGCACAGGCCGGCGGCGCCGGTGTGGCGGGGCAGGGGCGTCAGGTCCAGCGCCCAGGCCTCATCCTCGAAGCCTTCCGCCAGCGCGGCCACCTCCGGCGGCACGTGCCCCAGCGCGGCGGGCAGCGGGGACACCAGCGGATCCTCGTGGGACAGCTGGAGCGTGGACCGCTTGCGCGCGTCCTCCAGCACCGCGGAGAGCTCCCAGCGCTCCAGGATGGGAACCACGGAGAGGAAGCTCGCGAGCTGCAGGCCGTACTTCTTCTGCAGGGACAGCATGGCGCCGGGGCCTTCCACCTCCAGGGACCAGTCCTCGCCGTCGCGCCGCACCTCCGCCACCAGCCGGCAGAACTTCAACCAGCGCAACAGCTTGCGCACGCGCAGCAGCTCCGGCGACCGTGCTCGCAGGGTGAGGCGGCGGGCGTTGAGCAGCGGCCCCTGCGCGAGCGCCAGGTTGTAGCGGTCCAAGAGCCCCTGCGGAGTGAGCGCTTCGCCGTCCCACCCGAGCAGCTTCCGGTTGCCGGGCAGGTCCGAGTAGAGCGCCTCGCGCGTGTCCGCCAGCGGCGCGTCCAGGGCCTCCGTGAGGCGCGCTTCGTAGGCCTCCAGCGTGGTGTCCGGCGGAAGGGTTCGCATCACCTTCGTGCCCACGAGCAGCGTGCGCCAGCGCGCCTCCGTGGCGCCTTCGCCGGCCTCGTCGAAGATGAGCCGGTCGAGGAGCAGCTTCACCAGCCCGCGCGCGACCTTGGGGCGGCTGAACGCGCCGGCCTTGAGGCTGAAGGACTCCTCCACGTCGTCACGGCTCTGGCCCCGGAAGGACTCCGCGTCCGCGAGCAGCTCCTTCGCGAGCGCCTGGAGGGACGGGTCGTGGGTCTTCACGAAGGAAGGGCGCAGGATGCCTTCGCGCACGCGCGAGGCGAGCAGCTCACGCGTCAGCATTCGACGGACCCTCCGGCTCCTGGTAGGCGCGGTGCTGTCGGCGTCTTTCGCTGATGCCGCTCTCAGCGGTCTGCGCGGAGCACACCTCGTACAAGAGGGCGCGCTTGCCGGGGCGCTTTCGCAGGATGCGGCCCAGGCGTTGGACGTGTTCGCGCACGCTGCCGCTGCCGCTGAGCACCACGCCCACGCGAGCGTCCGGCACGTCCACGCCTTCGTTGAGCACCCGCGAGGTGAGCAGCACCGGCAGCTCCGCGCTGGCGAACGCGGCCAGCAGCGCCTTGCGCTCTGGCAGCGGCGTGTGGTGCGTGAGCGCGGGCAGGAGCAGCTTGCGCGCCAGCGTGTAGACCGTCTCGTTGTCGTCCGTGAAGACGATGGCGCGGTCCTCGCGGTGCTCCAGCAATATCTTCCAGAGCGCGTCCAGCTTGCCGCTGGAGGTGAGCGCGATGCGGCGCTGCTCCCGGTAGCCCCGGTACGCCGCGCGCCCTTCGTCGCTCCGCTGACTCTGCGCCAGGAAGCGCGCCCAGCCCTCCGGCGACGCGAGCGGCACACCCAGCTTGCGCACGAACGTGATGTAGCGGCCTCGCGCCTCGTCGTAGCGAGTCTTCTCGTCGGGCGTGAGCGGCACCTCGATGCGGCGGACCTCGTAGGGCGCCAGGTACTGGCCCTGGAGCTCGTCGATGCCGGTGCGGTGCACCAGCGGGCCCAGGAGCTCCTCGCACACGCGCTCGCCGCCGTCAGCGCGCTCCAGCGTCGCGGTGAGTCCCAGCCGGTAGGGCGCGAGCGTCCCCTCCGCGATGAAGCGGTAGCTGGGCGCGGGCAGGTGGTGGCACTCGTCGCAGATGAGCAGGCCGAAGCGGTTGCCCGTGAACTCCATCTGCATCGCCGCGGAGTCGTACGTCGTCACCGTGAGCGTCTGCCGGTCGTTGACGCCGCCGCCCACCATGCCCACCGGGGTGGCGAAGTGCTTCGCCAGCACGCCCTGCCACTGTGCCATCAGGTCCAACGTGGGCACCACCACCAGCGTGGGCCGCTTCACCCACGCGATGGCCAGCACCGCCAGCAGCGTCTTGCCCGCGCCGGTGGGCAGCTCCACCAGCCCCCGGCCTCCCGCGCGCGTCCAGGCGTCCAGCGCCGCGCGCTGATGCGGAAAGGGCTCGATGGGCACCGCGAGGGGCAGCTCCGCCGGCTCGAAGCGCTTCGCGCGGTCCTCGTAGGGCAGCCTGCATTCACGCAGGCGCAGGACGACGTCGCGGTAGTGCCTCGCGGGGGCGCGGAAGACGCCCGTGCGCCCATCCTTCTGGAAGAGCGCGTGCAGACGCTCGTCGTCGGGCAGCGTCGGGGCCACCAGCGTGCCGCTGTCGTAGTGCAGCTCGGTGAGGGGGGAGGGCAGGGGCTCGATGG
>NZ_RAWP01000111.1:0-32563 GCF_003668935.1 Corallococcus sp. AB032C
CCACCGCCACCGCCACCGCTCCCGCCGCCACGACCTCCACCACGGCTGGGGCCATCCCGGCCTGGCAGGTGCTCCGGGGGCGGGGTCGTCAGGGTGCTCCCAGGTTTAGGCTCGATCCGAGGCGGCGCGGCGACGCCGATGACGTCGATCCATTCGCTGTAGTCGCTGGCGCTGGGGCCTCCACGCGGGTTGCCGAAGCCTCCCTGGGCGTAGGCGCACACGGGGCCCGCCGCGCAATACGTACCGCTGAGGGTCTTCGCCCCCGTGAGAAGATCAATCTGGGGCTTGATTCCCGCGCAGGTGTTCCCACACGCGTTGCTGTCTTCACACGAGGTGCCGCCGGGAGCGCATTGGAAGTTCTGCGAGCTTCCCGTGACACAGTGCATCTCGCCCGCGATGTAGCCGGGCTCACTGCAGGACTTGCTGGACACGCAGCACTGGAAGTTGCCTCCGGCCTGGCTCCCTCCGAGACCAAAGCTCGGGGCCTTGAGACACCCATTCGGACCGCTGCACGAGGCCTGGGAGTCCCCCGAGCCCAGGCAGTAGCCGACGTTCAGGCCATCGCCACAGCCACAGGTCCAGCGCACATAGCCACCGGCCGGGTTCCGCTCGCAGTAGTCGAACGTGGAGTTGCCCGCGCAGCCTTCGTCCGCTTCGCCGTCCCGGTCGTCATCGCAGCCGTTGCCGCAGGCATCCAGCGCCTGGGCCGTGGGGGGCTGACATGGGCCCAGGAACTCGCCGTCCACGCAGGTGGCCGTTCCCCCCGCGCCGCACGCGCCACAGGCCTGGGGCTGATTATGGGGCATGCATTCGCCCCACTCCCCCACGTCCCCTGGAGGCGCCGAGCACTGCTTGAAGCCTCCACACCCTCCTCCTGTAGTGCATGAGGTGACATCACCCGAGGAGCAGGTGGGCGCTGCCTCCGCCGCCCCCCAGGAAACCAAACACAGGACACACAACAACATGCGGACAGACAAAGGCATCGCCGTCTCCGACGGAGAAAAATGCTTGAAGGAAAGGGGGGATCAGCCGCGGGAGGGCGCCACGGCGCCCTTCCACTCCGCGGGGGGGATGCAGACTCGGGCGCTGGCTCCAGGATGCACGCGCGAGCACTTCCACTGCGCCGGGCACTGGGCTTCGCCGGTGCACGTCTGGCTGCAGAAATAGCCCTCGTCGGGCAGCGCCCCGGTGTGCAGGCAGATGCCTGACTTGCATCCGGACGCACCGTGCTTCGTGCAGTCCTCACCGACCTCGTTCGAGGCGGTCTCCGCCAGCGCCGTGCGGTGCTCGGCCAGGACAGGCGAGGGTTCGATGGCCGGGGCCGGGGCCGGCGACTCCGAGGAGCAGGCCAGGGCACCCGCCACCAGTCCTCCCAGGAGCCAGGGGGACCGGAGACACACACACCAGAGAGATTTCAAGACGCCTTCCCAGTCGATGACGGACGTGAGGGCGCCAATGATTGAAGTGTCCCCCAGTAGACACTACGCAATAGATTGCTCATGACCGCCCTGTCAAGGTCACGAACCGCGACCGACTTCAATCCCTGACAGGCCTTCAGTGCGTCACTGGCGGCGGACCGACCATGCGCCGGACCATGCCCAGCAACTGCTCGATGTCGAAGGGCTTGGGCAGGAAGCCCGCGCACGGCAGGTGCTGCCAGAAGTCCGGCGGGCTGGCGCTCATCATCACCACCGGGACGTCGCGCAGGGCCGGATCCTTCTGCATGGACTCCAGCACCCCGGGCCCGTTGAGCACCGGCATCATGTAGTCGAGCAGGATCATCGACGGGCGCTCCTGTCGCATCCGCTCCAGGGCCTCGCGGCCGTTGAGCGCCGTGGCCGTGCGGTAGCCTTCGTCCGACAGGAGGTCCCGCACGGCCTCCACGATGCCGAACTCGTCGTCGACAATGAGGACGGGCCCCATGGTCACGTGCCTCGACGCTTGGAGACGTTCCGGCGCGGCTTCGACAGTGTCCCCGCCTTGGCGGTAGACCTGCTGCCCGCGCGCGGTTTGCTGCGCGGCTTCGGCAAGGGGGTCGGCTCCGGAGTCCGCGTGCGCGCGAGCCCCGTCATCAACATCTGCCCTTCCGCGAAGGGCTGGCCGACCTTGAGTCCCTTGTTCGTGATCTCCAGCTCGCGCACGGCGGGATCGAAGGCGCTGTTGCGCACCTTCAGCACCGCGATGAAGCGGCGCAGCCCGGAGTGCAGCTCCACCATGCGCAGGAACAGGATGTTCTCCGCCACCATGGAGATGCCCTTGAGCGGGAACTTCACCTCCGGGCCAAAGGCGGAGGTCGTCTCGGCGGTGTAGACGAGGGTCACCTCGCGCACCCGGCACTCATTGACGAGCGCCGCCAGGAAGCGCGCCACCCGCGTATTGCGGGTGGAGGCGCGGCGGAGCGCCTCGTAGCCATCCAGGAAGATGCGGCGCACCCGGCCGCTGCGCACGATGGTCAGCAGCTCCGTGCCCAGCTTGTCGAGGATGTTCTCCGTGGGCGGCCGGAAGCTCACCTCCAGGTCCCCGCGCTCCATCAGGGGCTGCAGGTGCAGGCCCACGCCCGCCGCCTGCGCGAGCATCCGCTCCGGCGCGTCGTAGAAGGCGAAGTAGTGGCTGCGCTCCCCCTGGCGGGCGCCTTCCGCCAGGAAGCTCAAGCCCAGCAGCGTCTTTCCGCTGCCTGGAGGCCCCAGGAGGATGGTGGTGGAGCCCGCCGGCACGCCCCCCTTGAGCATCGAGTCCAGGCCGGCCACACCGAAGGCGTCGCGATCGCGCTTCCCCGCGCCGGGCACCAGGTTGCCGTCCACCATGGATTCCAGGCGGGGATAGACGGTGAGACCGTCACCGGTGATCTCGAAGCCGTGCTGCCCCAGCTTGTACGCGCTGCCCCGGAACTTGCTCACGCGCAGCTCGCGCAGGGTGCGCACTCCGAAGTTCTTCTGCTGGAGCAGCAGCAGGCCATCCACCATGGTGTGCTCCGCGCGCAGGCCCTTGTCGCCCCCGGTGGTGAGCACCACCGTGGTGCAGCCGATGAGGCCCGTCACGACCTGGAGGCCGTGGATGAACTTCTTGAGCGCCTGCCGCGACGGCGCCAGCTCCTCCGCCGCCAGCAGTCCGTCCAGCACGAGCAGCGAGGCCTTGTGCGACTTGATCTCCTTGCGCACCAGCTCCGCGAGCGCGTCCAGCCCGCCCTGCTCCAGGATGGTGAAGGCGCTCAGGTAGCTGATCTTCCCCGGCACGCAGGCCGGGTCGAAGAACGACAGCGTCTGGAGGTTGCTCACCAGCTCCGTGTGCGACTCGGCCAGGAGCGTGAGGTAGAGGACCCGGTGGCCCTGGGCCGCCTGATGGAAGCAGATCTGGTTGGCGAGGATGGTCTTGCCCGCGCCCGGCAGGCCCAGGACCATGTACATGCGGCCCTTGCGCAGGCCGCCGCACAGCACGGTGTCCAGGCCGGGGATGCCCGTGGCCACCCGCTGCTCTTCACGTGGACCGCCCGGCGTCATCACGCGCTTCCTTCCTGGGCGCCAGGCGCCGAGCCGGACCGAGAGGAACGGCCCAGGGTGGACTCCATAGTCCAGACCCTGCTTGAAGGCTCAACAATCTGGGCAGCGTGCGTTCCTGGACAAACACGCACGCCCCGGCCCGCCGGCCGCTCAGGGGGCGACGTTGGCGTCCGACGCCGGCACGGAGGCAGAGCCCCCCGTCAACGGCTTGAGCGACGCGCGCAGGGCTTCAATCTGGGCGCGCGCCTGGTTCTTGAGTGACTCCACGTCGTCCATCGTCATGCCCTTGGTGGGGATGGGCGTGCCCACCGTCACCAGCCCGCGCGACGTGGCGAAGCGCCACGAGTGCTTGGGCAGCGCCAGCCGCGTGCCGCTCACCGCCAGGGGCAGCACGTCCGCCTGCATCTCGATGGCGAGCCGGAAGGCGCCGTCCTTGAAGGGCAGCAGCTCATCCGTCTTGGAGCGCGTGCCCTCCGGGAAGATCATCACCGGCATCCCCTTGAGCATCCACTCCTTGCAGCGCGCCATGGCGCCGGTGGCCGAGTCGCGGTCACCGCGCTCCACCGAGACGTCCCCGGCGAGGCTCATCATCCAACCCACCACGGGCACCTTGAAGAGGCTCCGCTTGCCCAACCACTTCATCTCCCACGGCAGGAAGGAGATGAGGAAGCAGTCCGCGTTGGATTCGTGGTTGCTCACCACCACGGTGTTGGGCGCCACGCGGTCCGGCACGTTCCCATGCACGCCGAAGCGCCAGAAGGGCGTGAGCTTCGCGGCGGTGACACCCACCAAACGGAAGCAGCGGCCCGCCACGTAGCGGCGCTTGTCGAACAGGAACGTGAGGATGAACAGGGAGAGCTGGACGAGGAAGCCCACCAGGGCGACCAGGCCCACCTCGACCCAGGTCCAGATGGAGAGCAGTGCGTTCATGAGAGGTGTCCCTTGGGCATGAGGGGGTTCAGGTGAGGACCGCGGGGTCCAGGTCCACGCTCACCGGGCAGTGATCCGACCCGTGGACGTCCGAGTGCACGGAGGCCTTCTTCACGAAGGAGAGCGCCGCGGGGGTGGCGAGCACGTAGTCGATGCGCCAGCCGATGTTCTTCTCGCGCACGCCGGCGCGCTGGCTCCACCAGGAGTAGTGGCCTGCCTCCGCGTTGAAGTGGCGGAAGGTGTCCACCCAGCCCGCGCGGATCCACCGGTCGAACTCCTCGCGCTCCTCCGGACGGAAGCCGCTCGTCTCGCGGTTCTCGCGCGGGCGCGCCAGGTCGATGTCGCGGTGGGCGGTGTTGAAGTCCCCCATCACCAGCACGCGCTCTTTGTCGCGCAGGGGCTTCTCCAGGCGCGCGAAGAGGCGGCGGTAGAAGTCCAGCTTGAAGGGGATGCGGGAGAGGTCCCGGTCCTTCCCGTTGCCGTTGGGGAAGTAGCCGTTGACCACGGTGAGCTTGCCGTAGCGGGCGAACTGGAGGCGGCCCTCCGCGTCCATCTCCGGCGCGCCCAAGGTGGTGGTGAGGTCGTCCGGTTCGTGGCGGCTGAAGAGGCCCACGCCGCTGTAGCCGGGGCGCTCCGCGGCCACGAAGTGGGTCTTCCAACGGCGGGGGGCGCGCACCTCCGCGGGGAGCTGCTCCACGCGGGCGCGCACCTCCTGCAGCCCCACGATGTCCGCCCGGGCCTTGGACAGCCACGGGAGGAAACCCTTGCGGTGGATGGAGCGCAGACCGTTGACGTTCCAGGAGACGACTCGCACGCCCCCGCTTATGGCGAAAGCGCGCGGGTATTGCCAGCCCCCACCGTTCCTGGACGGACGGTGGGGGCCGGTCACTGCTCAGTGCGTCAAGGGACTTCCGTGCCGCTCGCCTTGTTCTGCGGGCCGCGCGTGGTGCGGAGGATGAAGTCCGCGCTGTTCACGTTGGTGTCGTAGCTATTGCCCTTCGCCGCGTCCGCGCCGCTGCCCTCCATGGTGGCGGCGGACGAGCCGGCGTTGGCCTTGCGCTCGATGCTTCCGTTGGTCGCGATGGTCCCGGTGACGGGGCTGTTGCCTTCGGCGGCGTTCGCCGTGCCGCCGTAGCCCACCGTGTCCACCGCGTTCGTGTCGCCCGGAGTGTTCTGCATCGCAGCGGTCCCGATGCGGACGTGGCCCACGGCGGCGCCCATGGCGAAGGTGGTGCCCCAGCTGCTGTCGGTGGTGACCGTGCCCACGTAGTCCCGGTTGGTCAGCAGGAAGAAGCCGTGGGCCGCGATGCGCGCGGTGGCCGGCAGCGTGAAGGAGCCCGAGTAGTTGGGACCGGCGGCGCTCCGGTACTGGAGCTTCCAGCCACCGATGTTCACCTCCGCGTTCGTCGGGTTGTAGAGCTCCACGAACTCATCGCCCGCACCACCGGGTCCACCACCCGCCAGCTCGCTGATGACGATGTGGTTCGTCGTGGGGGCGACGGTGACCTGCGCCTGGGCGGACACGGACTGGCCGTTGAGCGTGGCCACGATGGTGCCCGTCGAACCGGCGGCGCCGGCGGTGAAGACGAACTTCGCGGAGAGCTCGTTGGCCGGCACCGTCACGGTGGCCGGCACGGAGCCCACGTTGCCCGTCGTGGACAGCGCCACGGACGTGGCCGCCGCGGCCGGGATGTCGAGCGTCACGGTGACGTTGGCCGTCTGACCGGCGGCCAGGGACACCGTCTCCGGCGACAGGAACGCCAGCGAGGCCGCTTCCGTCGCACCGAGCACGCGCACGGTGGCGGTGCGCGAGTCACCCCCCAGCGTGGCCGTCAGCGTCGCCTTGGCGGAGCCCGCCGCGTCGTTCGCCGTCACGATGATCGCCGCGGAGCGCGAGCCTGCGGGCACCGTCACCTGGCCATTGTTGGCGATGACGACCGAGGGGCTGGACGAGGTGACCTGGATCACGACGTCCGCGGTGGCGTTGGCGCTCAGCGAAACCGCGAGCGGCTCCGGAATCGTCTCACCCGTGGTGCCCGAGCGCGCGAAGACCGCGGCCGGCTCCAGCGCGTTGAGCGTCGCCGTGGTGCCCGCGTCCGAACCCGTGCCCGCGTCCGAACCCGTGCCCGCGTCCGGAGCCGGGCCGCCGTCGGTGGCGCCGCCGTCCGTGCCCGCGTCCGTCTCCGTACCGGCATCCGTGCCCGCGTCGATGGTGCCCGCGTCCGTCTCCGTGCCGGCGTCCGTGCCCGCGTCGATGGTGCCCGCGTCCGTCTCCGTGCCGGCGTCCGTGCCCGCGTCGATGGTGCCCGCGTCCGTCTCCGTGCCAGCGTCCGTGCCCGCGTCGACCGGGCCAGAGCCGCCGTCCGTCACCGTGCCGGCGTCCGTCTCGGTGCCCGCGTCGGTGGTCGTGCCGGCGTCAGTGGTCGTGCCGGCATCGGTGGTCGTGCCAGCGTCCGTCTCGGTGCCCGCGTCGGTGGTCGTGCCGGCGTCCGTCTCGGTGCCCGCGTCGGTGGTCGTGCCGGCGTCCGTCTCGGTGCCCGCGTCGGTGGTCGTGCCGGCGTCCGTCTCGGTGCCCGCGTCAGTGCCGGCGTCCGTGTTGGTGCCCGCGTCGTTCGTGGGCGTGGTCACCTGACAGCTGTTGTTGCAGCGGTCGCCTTCGACGCGGTTGCCGTCGTCGCACGCCTCGCCACTCTCGATGATGCCGTTGCCGCAGACAGGGTTCTTGTCGTCATCACCACCGCACGCCGACAACACCAACAGCACCGCTGACAAAGGGACCAGCAGATGCCGGGAAGACCAGGACATGAAGACTCCGTGTTGAGTACTGAGCCTCCTGCAAACCACAAAATTACAGGCCGACGCAAACCCCTCCCAGTGACTTCTGGCTCACGGCCATGGAACCTTCCGGGTCACCGGATTCTCAAGACCTGACAGTGCGGGTGGGTCGTCCGGGCCGCCCCGGCTTCAGCCAGGAGTCTCGGGGGTTTGCGAGGAGGCTCAATCCTCCAATCCATGCGCATCCAGGAAGCCCCGCACGGACCAGGCGATCTCCGTCCCAGCCTCCAGGAGGCCCGCGTGGCCGGCGTCATCCACCTGGAGCCAGTAGGCCTGGGGCAGCGCGCGGTGCAGCCGCTGCACTTCCGACAGGGGCACGAGGACGTCATCGCTCGCGGCGATGATCAGCACGGGCACCCGGATGGAGGGGAGGACGTCCCAGGCGTGGCCCTCCGTGAGGCCTCGCAGCGTGCGCCAATAGGCCTGCGCGCTCATGTGGTAGAGCGCGTCCAGGAACTCGGCGATGTCCTCGCGCGGAGCCCGGGGCCGCAGCGCCCCTACGGCCCGCGCCAGCGGATCCGCCAGCGGGGTGGCGAGGAAGGCCTTCACCGCGGGCGCCACCACCGGCACCCAGGGCGTCCCCGCGGCCAGCACTCCCTTCGCGGCGGACAACGCGAAGCGGGATCCCCAGCGCGGATCCGCCGAACCAGGCACGCCCGGCGTCCCCGCGATGAGAGTCATGGACGGCACCAGATCCGGCCGGCGGCGGTACAGCTCCAGCAGGATGCGCACGCCCATGGAGAAGGCGATGTGGTGCGGGGGCTTGCCGTCGCCGCGCGCCATGGCCGCCTCGGTGACGCGCTCCAGGTCGTCCACATGCACCTGGACGCGGTAGTCGTTGTCGCGCGACTCCTCGCTCATGCCGTGGCCGCGGTAGTCCCAGTGCACCACGCGGTGGTCCTGCTCCAGGTCGGCGACGATGTGGCGCCAGAAGTTCTCCGACGTGCCGATGCCGTTGGTCAGCAACACCGTGGGGCGGTCCGCGAGCGCGGCGTCGCGGCCTTCCTCCGGCTTGCCCGAGCTGTGGGTGTGGACCGCCACCCGGGTGCCATCCGGGGCGGAGACGAGGTGCGTGGCGCGACGGTAGGGCATCCCCGCCCACCATGCGGCCGGGCAGGCGCGGGTGCAAGGGCCGACAGCCCCTCCCACGAGTGCGCCCTCCCCTGTCCGCGCAAGCCAGGCTGGACGCGACCGGGGCTCCAGGCAATGGTGCGCGCGATGCTCAGCGTGGAGGCGGAAGGGTTGGACGTGGCGGCCGTGCTCGCCCACTACGAGGCGCACGGCTTCGCGCGCCTGGGCCGGGTGTTGGACGACGCGGGTGTGGAGGCCCTGCGCGAGCGGGCGGACGACCTGATGCTCGGCCGCGTGGTGTACCCGGGCATGTTCTTCCAGCCGGACGCCACCACCGGCCGCTACGAGGACGCGCCCCTGGGGCTGGGCTGGCAGGGTCCGTCCCTGGACTACCGCAAGCTGGAGAAGCTGGAGAAGGATCCGCGCTTCCTCGCGTGGATGGAGAACCCGCTGTTCGAGCGGATCACCCGCGCGCGCATCCCCGGCGACATCGTCCTGTACCGCGCCATCCTCTTCCACAAGGGCCCCGCGGGCGGCAGCAACCTGCCCTTCCACCAGGACGGCGGAAAGCTGTGGGGCCTCACGCGCGAGCCGGACCTTCAAATCTGGACCGCGCTGGACGACGCGCCAGAAGGCGGCGGTTGTCTGGAGGTGATTCCGGGCAGCCACCGCGCGGGCCTGGTGACGTCACTGGGCGGCGTGATTCCTCCGGACCGCGTGGAGGCGGCGGACGCGGAAGGACACGTGGTGCCCCTGCCGGTGCGGGCTGGAGAGGCGCTGCTCGTGCACAACCACGTCTGGCACCGCTCCGGGCGCGGCCGGCCCGGACAGCGGCGGCGCGCGTTCTCCGCCTGCTACATGAGCGCGGACACCACCTGCGTGCGCAAGAAGAAGGCCCCGCGCGTGTTCCCTCCGATGTTCCGTCACCCGGTGCGCGGCGACTGAAAGGCCCTATCATCCCGGGCGTGTCCGGACACCCTGGAGTCCTCGTCGCCGAGCAACCCCACTACCTGCCGTGGGTGGACTTCTACGAGCAGGTGGCCCGCGCCGGCACGCTGGTGGTGCTGGACGACGTGCAGTGGCTCCGGCGCGGTTGGCAGCGCCGCACGCGCGTCGCCCTGCCCCACGGCGTGCCCACGCCGCCCCCGTCCGAGCCGGGCTTCCAGTGGCTGTCCATCCCGCTGGAGGATCCGCACCGCGACACGCGCATCCGCGACCTGACGGTGGATCAGAGCCAGCCCTGGGCGCGCAAGCATCTCCAGGCGATGGTGACGCTCTACGGAGGACGGCCGCACTTCCGCGCGCAGGTGCTGCCGCTGCTGGAGCCCTTCTACGACGCCGCCGCGCGCGAGTCCGGACCGGGGTCGCTGTTGCGCGTGCTCCTGTCCAGCATGGCGCTGTTCCACGCGCCGCTGGGCCTGGAGCCGAACCTGGTGCTCTCCTCCACGCTGGAGCGCAGGGGCGAGGACAAGACGCAGCGGCTGGTGGAGTACTGCCTCCAGACGGGCGCGCACACGTACTACTCGGGGACGGGCTCCACGGTGTACCTGAAGCCGGAGCGCTTCCGCGCGGTGGACGTGCGCCTCTTGTGGCAGCGCTTCCGCCACCCGGACTACGCGCAGGGGCGCGAGGGGCGCTTCGTGACGGGGCTGTCCATCGTGGACGTGCTGGCCAACGTGCCCGTGGAGACGGTGCGCACGTGGCTCCAGCCGTCACCGTGGGGGCCGTTCGCGGGGGACGGCCCCCAACCGATTCAGCGGGCGGACGCGGCGGTGGGCGAGGAGTCCGCCGGCTTGTCGAAGCGCACGAAGTAGCTGCGAACGGCGGCGTCCAGCAGCGCGGGATCCAGGCGCGGCGTCTGGCCCTGGTAGTTCGCCATGTCGATGACCTGATCCAACAGGTCGCGAGGCTGGCACGCGGCGAAGGGCCGGTGGTGCGGGCGATAGTGCTCGTCGATGAGGTAGTCCACGGCGCGCGCGTCGTAGGGCACGCCGCGCTTCCTGCACATCATCTGGAAGATCTCGTGGAACTGCTCCTCGTCCGGGCGCTGCACCTCCAGCTTGTAGCGGACGCGGCGCAGGAAGGCGTCATCCACCAGGGCGCTGGGATCCAGGTTCGTGGAGAACGCGGCGAACACGTCGAAGGGCACCTGGAGCTTCTTGCCGGTGTGGAGCGTGAGGATGTCCACGTCGCTCTCCAGCGGGACGATCCACCGGTTGAGCAGCTCCTTGGGGGACACCTTCTGCCTGCCGAAGTCGTCGATGAGGAGCATCCCGTTGGACGCCTTCATCTGGAACGGGGCCTCGTAGTACTTCACCTCCGGCGTGTAGACGAGGTCGAGCATCTCCAGCGTGAGCTCACCGCCCACCACCACGAGCGGGCGGCGGCAGCGCACCCAGCGGCGGTCATACGACGGCATGCCGGGTTCGTCCTCCACCGCGCGGTGGATGTTCGCGTCGAACATCTTCACGACGAAGTCGTCGACGAGCAGCGCGTGCGGAATGAAGATGTCTCCCTCGTAGCAGTTGACCATGCCCTGGCAGATGGCCGTCTTGCCGTTGCCCGGGGGGCCATAGAAGAAGATGGCGCGCCCGGAGTTCATCGCCGGACCGATGCCGTCGAAGATGTAGTCGCGGATGATCAGGTCGCCGAACTTGTCCTGCATGCGATGGCGGGTGATGCGGTTGCCGCGCACGGTCTGCTGCTTCACGGCGGCGACCCACTCGTTGAACGGCACGGGCGCCGGACCGTTGTAGCGGTTGCGGTCCAGGATCTGCCGCAGCACGTCCGTCACGAAGGTCGTGAGCTGGTAGATCATCGTGGAGCGGCCCACGCCGGATCCACCACCGCCACGGATGTCGATGTACTTCTGCCGGCGCAGGCCTTCGATGACCTCGTCCACCAGCGCGCTGGGCAGTTGAAGGCGCGTGGCCACGTCCATGCCGCGCATCTCGCCCGCGAAGAAGATGGCCTTGAGGACCAGCTCCTCCACGAAGGTCGCGTTGAGGCCGGACTCCTGGAGCGTCTTGGGCTGCGCGGGCCAGAAGCGGTTCGTCGCCGAGGCGTCCGAGCCATCGGTACGCCGGACGCCGCGCCGCTCCGGGCCCACGTAGCCCGGCGGTGGCGCCGGGGCGGCACTGCGACGGTCGGGGCCGCCGGAGGGGCTGCTCGGGCCGCGGCGCTCCGCGTCCGGGGGACCGCGGCGCTCCGGGCCGGGGCCCGCGCGGCGTTCGGAGTCCTGCGCGGGTGGAGGCGGGCCAGGGGGCGCGGTGCGCCGCTCGGTCTGCACGTCGAGCATCTCCTCGCCGAACGGCGGCGGCGCACCCGGTGGGGCCACGCCCGCGGACTGCGCGGGAGGCACGCGGGGGCGCGGCATCGGATCGAAGATGACGGACGGCAGCGGGGCGGACTGCGCCGGCCTGGAGCGGGTGGGCTCTGGACGCTGCTCGCCGCCCAGGGCCGCACCAGCCGGGGCGGGCGGGCGCGGACGCGGCGGCGCGGAGAAGACGGGGTTCGCCGACGCGGCGGGCGTCTCCAGCGGGGTGATGTTGCGATTTTCGTCCTGCTCGGCGCCGAGGGAAGACGGACCTGGGCCAAGGGGGGGCCTGCGGGTGAAGTCAGCCATCACGGCTCCGGCGGGAGGGGGAGGTCACTGTACCCCACCGTCGTGTCAGCGGTGTTAACTTCGGGCCATGAGCTTCTTCCAGGCACCCCCCGGTCTTGGCAACCAGTACGACGACGACGCGTTCCTGCAGGGCTACCTCGCCCGTACCCTTCCGGAGGACATGTTTCGTTCGCTCCAGGATGACTTCCGCGAGCTGGGAGAGCTGGGAGGCAAGTACTTCTACGAGTTCCAGCAGCGCGACCGGCTGAACGAGCCCGTGCTCACGCAGTGGAGCCCGTGGGGTCAGCGCATTGATCACATCGAGGTGTCACCGCTGTGGAAGGAGGCGGAGGCGCTGACCGCGAAGAAGGGCCTGGTCGCGGTGGCCTACGAGCAGAAGAGCGGCGCGCTCAGCCGCGTGCACCAGTTCGCGTTGAACTACCTGGTGCAGCCGTCGCTGGACGTCTACTCGTGCCCGCTGGCGATGACGGACGGCGCGGCGCGGTCGCTCCTGTCGCTGGGCAACCAGGCGCTCATCGACCACGCCCTGCCCCACCTGACGTCGCGCGATCCGGCGACGTTCTGGACGTCGGGCCAGTGGATGACGGAGCGCACGGGTGGCTCGGACGTGGGGCTCACGCTGACGGAGGCGCGGCAGTCCCCCGAGGGCTGGCGGCTGCACGGCACGAAGTGGTTCACGTCCGCGACGACGGCGCAGATGGCGCTGACGCTGGCGAGGCCCACGGGCAACGGCCCCGGCGGCAAGGGGCTGGCGCTCTTCTTCGTGGAGACGCGGGACGCGCAGGGCCGGCTCAATGGCATCCAGATCAACCGCCTGAAGGACAAGATGGGCACGCGCAAGGTGCCCACGGCGGAGCTGACGCTGGACGGGACGCTGGCGGTGCCGGTGGCGGGGCTGACGGACGGCATCCGCAACATGGCGATGATGCTGAACGTGACGCGCACCTGGAACGCGATGGGCGCGACGTGGAGCATGCGCCGGGCGATGGCGCTGGCGCACGATTACGCGAAGCGCCGGGTGCAGTTCGGCGCGCCGCTGTCGGAGAAGCCGCTGCACATGGACACGCTGGCGGGGCTGGAGGCGGAGTTCCAGGCGGGCTTCCTGCTGGCGTTCCGCGGGGTGGAGCTGCTGGGCAAGCTGGAGACGCGCACGGCGACGGAGCAGGAGCTGTTGTTGCAGCGGCTGGTGACGCCGCTGGCGAAGCTGACCACGGGCCGGCAGGTAGTGCACATCACGTCGGAGGTGACGGAGTCCTTCGGCGGCGCGGGCTACGTGGAGGACACGGGCCTGCCGCGCATCCAGGCGGACGCGCAGGTGCTGTCCATCTGGGAGGGAACAACGAACGTGTTGTCGTTGGACTCGCTGCGCGCGCTGGCGAAGGAAGGCACGCTGGAGGCGTTCTTCCGCGAGGTGGAGGGCCGGCTGTCGAAGGTGACGGACGCGGGCCTGCGGCCGTGCGTGAAGACGGCGCACGACGCGCTGGAGCACGCGCGGGCGTGGGTGTCCGGCGCGATGGCGAACCCCACCACGATGGAGGCTGGGGCGCGGCGCTTCTCCCTGACGCTGGGCCGCACGCTGGAGCTGGCGCTGCTCAGTGAGCACGCGCAGTGGTGCCTGGAGCACGGGCACGGCCCGCGCAGCCGGGCGGCGGCGCGGCGGTTCCGGCAGAACGGCGTGGACCTCATCCAGGATGAAATCGACCTGGATGATTCGCGGCTGCTGAGCTGAGGCATCGCGACAGGTGCATGCGGCGGGCGCCGCCATTAAGAAGCGGGCGCCATGTCCGTCCTGAGCCCCGAGCAGTGCCAGCGCTTCGCCACCGATGGGTATCTCGTCCTGCCGTCCTTCGTGGAGGGCGGGACGTGTGAGCGGATGCGGGCCGTCATCCAGGACCAGCTCGCCTCTGGTGACGGCCCGGTGGAGTACGAGGCCGAAGTCGCCTATCCGGGCTCACCGGCGAGCATCGATGCCGAGGGCGGACGGACGGTGAGGCGGTTGCTGAAGGCGCATGGGCGCGCTCCCCTGTTCGCGGCGTGGTTCGACGACGCGCGGATGCTGGAGGCGCTGGGGCAGTTGCTGGACGGGCCGGCGGTGCAGGCGCGGGCGCACCACAACTGCGTGATGACGAAGCAGCCGCGCTTCTCTTCGGACACGGGGTGGCACCAGGACGTGCGCTACTGGGCCTTCACGCGGCCGGAGCTGATCTCCACGTGGTTGGCATTGGGGCCGGAGACGCCGGAGAACGGCGGCCTGAAGGTGCTACCCGGCACGCACCGGATGCAGTTCGCACCGGAGCGCTACGACGCGAAGCTCTTCCTGCGGCCGGACCTGCCCGAGAACGCGGCGCTCATCGAAGGCGCGCGGTACGTGCGGCTGTTCCCCAGGGATGTGCTGCTCTTCCACGCGCGGCTGTTCCACGCGGCGAGCCGGAACCACACGGCGGACACGAAGTACTCCGTGGTGGCCACATACCGGAGGACGGACAACCTGCCGGTCCCGGGATCACGGTCCGCGAGGGATTGAGAGCTTGCGTCAAGGCGCGTGCTGATGGCGCTCGATGATCCGGCCCTCGGGTGAGACGGCGTAGAGCTCGAACCAGTCGAGTTCGAAGTTGCCACCGGGTCCGACTCCCTCGCAGTAGTCGACGCGCCGGTTCACCCGGACGATGTAGACGCCCTTCCCTTTGCCCACGACGACCTCCAGGGCACGCGCCGTGAAGATGCATTCATTCCGGCGCGCCTTGGGAAACCGGCTCACGACATCCTGGAGGGCCGCATGGCAAGCCAGGATGGCGGGGCCATCCAGCGTTGCCATGGGCTCTACGTCCTCCGGCCATGCAAAGGCTGCAGAGGGAATGGCTTCGATTGAGCCAGCCTGAGTCTCCGACTGAAGCCCACTCGTGGCGCAAGACACCATGCAAGCAATCGCTGCCCATGCCCAAACACGGCGGATGCCGTGATTGAGTGGGCAGCGAAGGCGCGGCATCTGGCCCGGCAGGAGCTACTTCGCGGCCTGCGTGAGGGCGTCTTCCACGTAGCGGACGCCCTTGGCGGTGATGGCCTTGCCCTTCTTGGTGTCCTGGGCGTAGCCGGCGTGCAGGCGCAGCGCCTTGGCGGCGTTCGGCGCGGCGTAGGTCACGCCCAGCCCGCTCCAGAAGCGCGACGTCGTTCCGGACGTCACCTCCACGTCCAGCGACTTCGCCAGGTACAGCGGGATCAGCGAGCGCAGGAGCTGATCCTTCTCCTTGCCCGCGGAGACCAGGTCCTTCTGGCGCGCGTGGCCTCGCAGCGCGGTCTCCAGCACCGACACCGCATCCTCGCTCGAGGCTCCGGACGAGGCCGCCTTCTTCGCGGCCGGGGCCTTCTTCGCCGCGCTCTTCTTCTTCGCGGGCACCGCCTTCTTCGCGGCCGGGGCCTTCTTCGCCGCGCTCTTCTTGCTCGCGGCCTTCTTCGCCTTGGGCGCCGTCTTGCGGCGGGCGGCGGGCGCCAGCTCCATGCGGCCCTCGAAGGGGACCCCCACCACCATCGCGTCCACCTGGCGCTCCGGAATCGCGTTGCGCAGGGACTCGATCACCTCATGCACGGACGCGCGCGGAGCCTCGGAGCGCACCGGGCGGGAGACGCGGGTTGGCGCTGGCTCACTCACGGGCGGCTTGCCCTGCGCGTAGTACCGAACCCAATCGCTCGCCTCCTCCACCACTTCAGACAGGCCCACGCGATCGAGCAGCGACCCCAACCACCGAAGACTGTTGCGCACTGAGTACCCTCCCGTTCTGATCCACGCTACTACACTCCAGACAGAAGCAACCTATATCGCTAGCAATACGGGTTGTTCCATGCCCCCGTGGGTATTCCTGCCCATCCCTCCACGGATCACGGGAACAGACGTGCAGATGTAGCTGGGTGTTCCTACGTCTCACTGCCGCACGGACACCACGCTGCGCGTCTTCACGTTCGTCACCTTCCCCGAGCGCTCCAGCATCCCCTCCCCCACGAGGAACAGCGCGCCGTGGATCTCCTGCCTGCACCGCGCATACACCTCCGAGGGCACCACCAGGTTGGCGATCCCCGTCTCGTCCTCCAGCGAGATGAAGCAGATCCCCTTCGCCGTGGGCGGCATCTGCCGGCAGATCATCATCCCCCCCACCTTCACCGGCCGCCCCGCCGACACCCGCTTCAACCCCTCCGCCGTCACCGCCCCCATCCGCTTCAACGTGGGCCGGAGCAACTCCATGGGGTGCTTCTCCAGCGACAACCCCACCGTGTCGTAATCCGCCACCACCCGCTCCTGGACGCCCATGGGAGGCAATTGGACCGCCGTGCCATCCATGGGCATGCCGAAGAACAGGTCGTCCGCGTCCAGCGGCCCCAGCGCCTGGATCTCCCACAGCGCCTGCCTCCGCGCCCCGCACAGCGACGCCAGCGCTCCCGACAACGCCAGCCGCGTCAAGTCATGCCGGGGAATGCGCGCCCGCCGCGCCAGGTCTCCCACGCTCGTGTAGTCCCCCCGCCTCGCGGTCTCCACCGCCCGGCCCGAGGACTCGCCCAGCCCCCGCACCATCCTCAACCCCAGCCGCACCGCCCCGTCCTCCAACGTGCAGTCCCAGCTCGAACGGCGCACGTCCACCGGCCGCACCTCCACGCCGTGCCGCTGCACGTCCGCTACCAGCGTGTGCGGCGCGTAGAACCCCATGGGCTGTGAATTGAGCAGCGCCGCCGTGAAGGCCGCCGGGTAGTGGCACTTCAGCCAGCTGGACGCATAGGCAATCAACGCGAAGCTCGCGGAGTGGCTCTCCGGGAACCCGTAGTGCGCGAACCCCCGGAAGTGGTCGAACCACTCCTCCGCTTGCTTTCGCGTGTAGCCCTTCGCCTCGCAGCCCTCCACGAAGCGGCCCCGGTACGGGAGGATGCGCGCCTCCGCCTGCTTGTGGCTCAGCGCCCGCCGCAGGCCGTCCGCCTCTCCCGCGCTGAAGCCCGCCGCCACCATCGCGAGCCGCATCGCCTGCTCCTGGAAGAGCGGCACGCCCAACGTCTTCTGGAGGATGCCGCGCACCTCGTCGCTCGGGTACGTCACCTGTTCCTGGCCGTGCCGCCTGCGCAAGTACGGGTGCACCATGTTGCCCACGATGGGCCCCGGCCGGATGAGGGCGATCTGCACCACCAGGTCGTAGAACTCCCGGGGCTGGAGCCGGGGCAGCATGTTCATCTGCGCGCGGCTCTCGATCTGGAACACGCCCACCGTGTCCGCATTGCACAGCATGTCGTAGACCTTCGGGTCCTCCGGCGGCACCGTGGCCAGGGACAGCTCGCGACCGTAGTGCTTGTGGATCAGGGCGAAGCAGCGCGACAGCGCCGTCAACATGCCCAGCGCCAGCAGGTCCACCTTCAGGAGCCCCACCGCGTTGATGTCATCCTTCTCCCACTGGATGACCGTGCGGCCCGGCATCGCCGCGTTCTCCACCGGCACCAGGTCCACCAGCGGCTCGCGCGTCATCACGAAGCCGCCCACGTGGATGGACAGGTGCCGGGGCACGCCCTCCAGCTCCTTCGCCACCGACAGCGTCCGCAGCACCCGCCCGTCCGTCGGTGACAGGCCCGCCTCCTGGAGCACGTCCGGCGTCACCTGGAAGCCGTGCGACGACGCCACCCGAGACAGCCGGTCCACCTGATCCAACGACAGCCCCAGCGCCTTGCCCGCCTCGCGCAGCGCGAGCCGTCCCCGGTAGCAGATCACCTCGCACACCATGCCCGCGTGGCGGCGGCCGTGCTTCTCGTAGACGTACTGGAGCACCTCCTCGCGCCGCTCGTGCTCGAAGTCCACGTCGATGTCCGGCGGCTCCTTGCGCTCCATGCTGAGGAAGCGCTCGAACAACAGCCCCATCCGCACCGGATCAATGGCCGTGATGCCCAGCGCGTAGCAGACCGCCGAGTTCGCCGCGCTGCCCCGCCCCTGGCAGAGGATGCCCCGCCCCCGCGCGAACATCACGATGTCCCACAGCGACAGGAAGTACCCCGCGAAGTCCAGCGCCGCGATGAGCCGCAGCTCGTGGTCGATCTGCTTCGTCACCGCGGGCGGCACGCCCCCCGGATAGCGCGTGCGCAGGCCTGCCTCCGTGAGCACCCGCAGGTGCGCGTCCGCCGTGCGGCCTTCTGGCAGGTCCTCCTCCGGGAAGCGGTAGTGCAGCGCGTCCAGGGACGCCTCGCAGCGCGACGCCAGCTCCACCGTGCGCGCCAGCGCCTCCGGCCGGTCCGCGAACAGCCGCGCCATGTCCTCGGGGGACTTCAACGTCCGCTCCGCGTTCGGGAACAGCCGCGTGCCCGCATGATCCACCGTCACCCCGTGGCGGATGGACGTGAGCACGTCCTGGAGCACCTGCCGGTCGCGGTGGTGCGTGTGCACGTCGTTGTGCACCACCAGCGGCACGCCCAGCGCGCGGGCCAGCGCTTCCGCTCGCGCCTCCCGGGCCGCGTCCCCCGCCGACAGCGAGCGGCTCAGGCCCACGTGGAAGCTCCCGGGAAACGCCTCCGCCAGTGGAGCCACCGCCTCCAACGCCACCGGGCCCGGGAGCAGCGCGAGCAGCCCCGACGCGTGCTCCGCCACCTTGCGCCAGGGCACGCCCGCCTCGCCCTTGGGGTGCGTCATCCGGCCGTGGGACACCAGCCGGCACAGGTTCGAGTACCCGGCCGCGTCCCGCGCGTACACCACCACCGGCGGGCCGTCCTCCAGCGTCAGCTCCGCGCCCAGGAGCAGCTTCACGCCGTGCTCCTTCGCCGCGAGGTGCGCCTTCACCACGCCGTAGAGCCCGTCCCGATCCGTCAGCGCCAGCGCGGACAACCCCAGCCGGGCCGCGGTGGCCACCAGCTCCTCCGGATGGGAGGCGCCGTGCAGGAAGGAGAAGTGGGACCGGCACATCAACTCGGCGTAGCTCACGCCGGATCAGGATACTGAGCGGGCGTTCAGGCGCTAGATTGGATCTCCGTTTCGCGAGAGGGCGACTTCATGGGTTGTTCCTCTCATACGGAGGAAGCCATTGTCTCCCATTCCGCAGTCCTCTCATGCCCGGTTTGAGTTGTGATTGAAAACCGGACGAACATGGCGGGGCCGTTCGTGAAAGCCCATTGCTGCCTTTGGCGATATTCATGAGGAGGTCGCGTTGGAAGCCGTCTGCCGCGAGCCCGTGGCCCGGGGCTGGTTCGCCACCGCCATCACCGCTTCCTGGAGCGAGTCGCGCTCCACCTCCTCCAGGAAGTCTCCCAGCGCGACGTTGACCGCCTGGGGCTGCTCCAGGATGCACATGTGCCCGCCGCAGGGCAGCCGCTTGAGCCGCGCGCCCCAGATGCGCTGGTGCAGCCGCTCCGCCACCTCCGGCACCGTCACCGCGTCCTCCTCCCCCACCAGCACCAGCGTCGGCGTCTGGATGCGGTGCAGCTCCCCTTCCACGCCGCGGCGGTGGATGACGCCCTGCATTGCGCGCCACACCGCGCGCGGGTTCGCCGCCAACTGCCGGCGCAACAACGCCCGCTCCTCGGCCCGCTCCGGGTCCCGCATGAACGTGCGCCCGAAGTAGAGCGACATGATCCGATCCACCACCGGCCTCAGGCCCAGCCAGTGCGTGAGCGTCGTCAGCACCCGGTAGCGCGCCAGCGTCAGCGGCAGCTCCGCCGCGGCCGAGGAGTCCAGCAGCGCCAGTGAGCGCAGGAGCTCCGGGTGCCTCGCGGCCAGCCTCAGGCCCACGAAGCCCCCCATGGACTGGCCCACGAAGTGGCACGGCGCCAGCCCCAGCGCCTGGATGACCGCCACGGCGTCCTCATACACGGTGCGCAGGTCGATGACCGAGTCGCCAGGCGGGGGCTCGCTCTGCCCCTGGCCCCGGTGGTCGTACACGATGCAGCGGTAGTGGCCCCTCAGGGCCTCCACCTGCCGGTGGAACAGATGGGAGTCCCAGAGCAGCCCGTGACTGAAAAGCACCGGCTCCCCGCTCCCCCCTGTGTCCTCGTAGTACAGTCGTGCACCACGGATGGACAGGTATGGCATCTGCTTTTCCCCCGGCTTGGGCCCCCTTAGGGCCTTCCCGGAACCCACCCTCCGTTTTGATTGATTCCGGATGCCCGGCCGCCCGGTTTGACAGGGGGCCGAAGCCGCTGCCAAACAAGGACCCCATATGGACACCACCGCCTGGCAGCTCTGGTTGATCGCCGCCATCGTCCTGGGCGCGCTGGAGATCAAGCTCCCCGGCTTCGTGACGCTCTGGTTCGCGGTGGGCGCGCTGATGGCCTCCCTGATGGCCGGGGTGGGCCTGGGCCTCAACAGCCAGCTCTTCGCCTTCATCCTGGTGTCCGCCGCCCTCTTCGGCGCGTCCCGCACCATCTTCAAACACGTTTTCATGCGGGACGCCGTGCACTTGAAGACGGGCGTGGAGGCGATGCTGGGCCAGGAGGCCGTGGTGATGGAGGCGCTGGCGGACGGGCACGGAGGCACCGTGCGCATCAACGGCGAGCTGTGGATGGCGCGCTCCCTGTCCGGGCCCCTGCCCGAGGGCGAGCGCGTCACCGTGGAGCAGATTGAAGGCCTCAAGTTGTGGGTGCGACGCCCGTCGGCGTCCAACGAAGTCGCGCTGCAACCGGCGCGTCGCAAGAAGAAGGAGAACGCAGGATGGGACTGACCATTGTTCTGCTCGTCGCGGCCGCGGCCGTCGTGATCGGGCTCGTCACCGGTGTGCGCATCGTTCCCCAGGCCAAGGTGATGGTCGTGGAGCGGCTGGGGAAGTTCCACCACGTGGCCTCCAGCGGCCTCAACATCCTCATCCCCTTCATGGACAGCCCTCGCGCCATGGAGATGCGCGCCGGCAACCGCTTCACGCGCAACACCCTGGTGGACCTGCGCGAGCAGGTCATGGGCTTCGAGACCGTCCAGGTCATCACCCATGACAACGTCAACATGGAGGTCGGCTCGGTCATCTACTACCAGATCGTCGATCCGGGCCGGGCGCTCTACCAGGTGGAGAACCTGGCGCTCGCCATCGAGCAGCTCACCATGACGAACCTGCGCAACGTCATGGGCGGCCTCACGCTGGATCAGACGCTCACCAGCCGCGAGACGGTCAACACCAAGCTGCGCATGGTGCTGGACGAGGCCACGGAGAAGTGGGGCGTGAAGGTCACCCGCGTGGAGCTGCGCGAGATTGAACCGCCCCAGGCCATCAAGGCCGCCATGGCCAAGCAGATGACCGCCGAGCGCGAGCGCCGCGCCGAGGTCACCAAGGCCGAAGGTGACAAGGCCGCCGCCATCCTCCAGGCCGAAGGCGAGAAGATCTCCCGCATCCTGCGCGCGGAGGCCGAGCGCGACGCGGAGATCGCCCGCGCCGAAGGCCACAAGCGCGCCGTGATGCTGGAGGCCGAGGGCAAGGCCGAGGCCACGCGCCTCACCTTCGAGGCCATCCACACCGGCCGCGCCACGCCGGAGGTGCTCGCGCTGCGCTACCTGGAGACGCTCCAGGAGCTGGGCAAGGGCGAAAACAAGATGTTCATCCCCTATGAGGCCACCGCCGCGCTGGGCTCCATCGCCACGCTGAAGGAGGTGTTCGCCAAGGACGCCGCCCCGGCCGCCGCGCCCCAGCCCCAGCTCCGCGCGTCCGCTCCGTCCGCCGCCTCGATGAGCGCCCAGTCCCTGGCCCGGAACGCCGCCGCGAGCGCCACCATCCCGGCCACCCGCCGGGTGCAGCCGCCTTCGGACGAGTAGCCCCGGCCCCTCTCGGGGAATCGTTGTCAGGGCACCGGCGTTCTTTCCGTCGGTGCCCGCGTCACGGCACGCGCCCGGACTTGCCATCCGCCCGGGCCGCGCCGCATGCTCCACCTGAAGCACCGGCTGTCGGCAGTCCACGCGGGGAGATGTCACAGGTCTTCCCCTGAACGAGGTTCGCAGACCCTTGAAGCTGTTCGCCTGAAACCCCGGTCCCCAGTTGTACCCCGCCGCCGCGCGTCCTGACGGACGTGTGCGCTGGCTTCCGGTTTCAGGAGTCGCTTCAACATGCCCTCGTCCTCTTCCGTGCGCGCGCACCGCGTCTGCTTTTCGTTCACCGATGCCATCCCCGTCCTCACCGACGTGGAGTTCCACCTCGCCTCCGGCTGGACGGGCCTCGTCGGCCCCAACGGCGCCGGCAAGTCCACCCTGCTGCGCCTGTTGTCCGGGGAGCTGAAGCCCACGTCCGGGCAGCTCCAGTTCGAGCCGGACTCGCCGCTCGTGTGCCTGTGTCCGCAGGGCGTGGAGGCACTCACGCCCGACATCACCGCCTTCGCGGATGCCTGGGACGCGCTGGCGCGCAGGCTCCAGGGCCAGCTGGGCCTGGACGTCACCGCCCTGGAGCGCTGGCCCACGTTGTCTCCGGGGGAGCGCAAGCGCTGGCAGGTGGGCGCGGCGCTCGCCCGCGAGCCGGACGTGCTGCTGTTGGATGAACCCACCAACCACCTGGACGCGGAGGCGCGCGCCTGGCTGGTGGCCGCGCTGCGCCGCTTCCGGGGCGTGGGCGTCGTCGTGTCCCACGACCGCGAGCTCTTGGAGACGCTCACCCAGGCCACGCTGCGCGTGCACGGCGGCGAGGCGCACCTGTACCCGGGTGCCTACTCCGCCGCGAAGGGCCACTGGGAGGCGGAGCGCGAGTCGGAGGTCGCCGCCCACCAACAGTCCAAGGCGGAGCGGGATCGGGCCGCGCAGCTGCTGGACAGCGCCCGGCGCGAACACCAGGGCGCCACCCTGTCGCGCAGCACGTCACGGCGGATGCGCAACAAGTACGACAGCGACGCGCGCGGCCTGGGCCCCTCCACGCTGGCGAGCTGGGCCGAGTCCCGCCTGGGCCACCAGGTCACCGTGAAGCGCCGCGAACTGGAGCGCGCCGAGGCCGCGGTGGGCACCTTCACCGTGGACAAGACCGTGGGCCGCTCCGTGTTCGTGGACTACGTGCGCTCCCCCAACCCGTGGATCTTCACCTTCGACACACCGGGCCTGAAGGCCGGCGACGTGGAGGTGCTGGGCCCCACGCGTCTGGACGTGGACCGCGAGGCGCGCATCCGCATCGAGGGCCCCAACGGCGCCGGCAAGACGACGCTCCTGAAGGCCCTGCTGGAGCAGGCACGCGTGCCTCACGAGAAGCTCCTGTACCTGCCCCAGGACCTGGGCGCGGAGGAGACGCGCGCCCTGCTCGACGCGGTGCGCGAGCTGCCCCCGGAGGAGCGTGGCCGGGTGATGTCCCTGGTGGCCGCGCTGGGGGTGGACCCGCACCGGCTGCTCTCGTCCGAACAGCCGTCGCCCGGCGAGGCGCGCAAGCTGGCCATCGCGCGCGGCCTGGGCCAACACGCCTGGGCCCTGGTGCTGGATGAACCCACCAACCACCTGGACCTGCCGTCCATCGAGCGGCTGGAGGCGGCGCTGCACGACTACCCGGGCGCGCTGCTGCTCGTCACCCACGACGCGCCCTTCGCCCGCTCCTGCACCACCACGCGGTGGCTGGTGGCGAACGGACGTGTGGAGGTGGAATGAGCCCCCGGACCGCTGGAGTGGAGTGAAGACAGACCTCCCCGCGAAATAACGCTGAAACTTGTTTTTCGCGCCGGTGTTCCACTCCTAGGAAAGTCGTGCAGGCCCGGTGGATGTCACACCGGGCCTGTATCGTCTCCTTCCCCCCATTCCAGGAGTCCTTATGTCTCGGCGTACGCCGCCATGGCGGCATTCGTGTCTCTTCATCACGGGCGCGCTCGCGCTCACCGGCTGTTCCAGCGGTTCCACCCCGGAGGAAGCACCCGCGCTGGAGCAGCAGGCCAGTGCGCTCATCCCCGGACCGGACCTGCGCATCACGGAGCTGACGGCTCCGGACAGCGCGAAGCCGGGCCAGCCCACCACCGTCACCGCGAAGGTCTGCAACACCGGTGACCAGGCCGTGTACTCCAGCGCCATGCTGGAGGTGTACCTGTCCACCACGCCCACGCAGCAGGTGCCAGGGCCGGGGACGCAGCCGCCTCCCACCCAGCAACTCACCCAGGGCCAGACGGACGTGGGAACGGTGTACGCGGGCCAGTGCGTCACCCGTTCGCTGAGCATCTACGTCAGCCCTCCCTCCGGCTTCACGGGCAACGACACCTACTATCTGGGAGCCAGCGTCGACACGCAGAAGACGGTGGCGGAGTCGGACGAGACGAACAACGGCTTCGTGAAGGGCCTGATGGGCGTGGGCAACCGGCCGGACCTGGTCGTCACGCGGGTGGACGCGCCGCCCAACCTGGCGCCGGGACAGGCCTTCAGCGCGTCCGCGACGGTGTGCAACGTGGGCACGGAGTACAGCCCCGGCGGCTCCGTGGAGCTGTACCTGTCCTCGGTGAACGGGCTGACGCTGCCGCCGCAGTCCGGCCCGCCCCCCATTACGCAGATCATGGTCGGGAGCGCGTCCGTGGGCAGCATGGAGGCGGGCCAGTGCCGCGCGGTGCCGCTCACCGCCTACGCCCAGACGCCGCCCTCCGTGCCGCCGGGCACGCCGCTGTACGTGGGCGCCATCGTTGACGCGTCGCGGATCGTGACGGAGCTGCGCGAGGACAACAACACGTTCGTGCAGGGACTGGTGGGCGTGGGCAACGGCCCGGACCTGACCATCCGCTCCGTGACGGGGCCCGCGAGCGCGCGCCAGGGCGACTCCTTCCCCGCGACGGTGACGGTGTGCAACGCGGGCACCGCGTCTTCTCCCCAGGCCGACGTGAGGGTGTTCCTGTCCACGGTGCCGTCGCTGGCGGCCCCGGGAACGCAGCCCCGCCCCTTGACTGAATTCCCGGTGACGAACTTCAGCGTGCCGGCGCTGGTGAGCGGCCAGTGCGCCACCCGCACGGTGCAGGGCCCCGCCAACCGCCCGCCCGCGAATCCCAGCGAGCAGCCCCTGTACCTGGGCGCCATCGTGGACCTGCCGCAGGGCGTGGTGGAGCTGCGCGAGGACAACAACACCCGCGCGGACACGCTGATGGGCGTGGGCGCGCGGCCCGACCTCACCGTCGTCTCGCTGGAGGCCCCCTCCAACGCGCCGTCCTACGGGCCGCTCGCGGTGTCCGCGAAGGTCTGCAACGTGGGCACGACGCGGTCCACCGACGCGTCCGTGGAGGTGTACGTCACGAATGAGCCCTCGCTGAGCGTCGTGGCCGGTCCGCCGCCCATGTCCCGCATGCCGGTGGGCATGGTCAACGTGCCGGCGCTGGAGCCCCTGGAGTGCGCCACGCGGCTGGTGAACGGCTACGCCAACGTGCCGGGCGGGACGGCCATGCCGAACCCGGTGCTGTACGTGGGCGCCATCGTGGACCCGATGTCGTCGCTCCTGGAGCTGCGCGAGGACAACAACGTGTCTCCGCTGTCCCGCATCGGCCTGGGGCCCGGCCCGGACCTCGTCGTGCGCACGCTGACGGCGCCCTCGAGCGTCAAGCCCGGTACCTCGCTGTCGACGGACGTGAAGGTCTGCAACGAGGGCAGCCAGCCCTCGTCGCCTTCGACGGTGGGCCTCTTCCTGTCCACCACGGCCTCCGTGACGTCGTCCATGCAGTACCCGCCGTCGCCGTCCCAGATGATGGTGGGCACGGTGGAGGTGTCATCGCTGTCGCCGGGCGCCTGCGTGCTGTACCCGAAGACGGTGTACGCCGCCCTCCCGCCGGCGGCCACGCCCACGCAGCCGCTGTACCTGGTGGCCGTGGCGGACGTGAACCAGCAGCAAGCGGAGCTGCGCGAGGACAACAACACCCGCGTCGCCGGCACCCTCGTCGTGGGCAATGGCCCGGACCTGGTGGTGACGAACGTCACCGGCCCCTCCAGCGCCATCCCGAGCGGCCCCCTCACCCTCAACGTCACGGTCTGCAACGTGGGGACCGAGCCGGCGGGCTCTTCGTATGTGATGGGCGTCCTGGCCATGGAGGAGATGCAGTCCACGCCGTACCTGCCTCCCGCGTCCTCGGAGTCCTATGTCGGAATGGTCGCCGTGTCCCCGCTCGCCGTGGGCCAGTGCGTGACGACGCCCGTGAGCGGCTCCGCGTCCCTGGCGCCCAACGCGGACTCCACTTCCCCGCGCTACCTGGGAGCCCGCGTGGACATGTCCAATCAGGTGGTGGAGCTGCGCGAGGACAACAACACCCGCATGACGTCGCGGATCGTCGTGGGCAACGGCCCGGACCTGGTCGTCCGCTCGGTGACGGCGCCCCCGGCCCTGCCGCAGTACAGCTCCTTCACCGCGCAGGTGCAGGTCTGCAACGAGGGCAACGCGTCCATGTACGGCTCCGCGCCGCTGGACCTGGTCATCTCCACGGAGACGTCCCTCTACACGCCCGGACAGGGGCAGCCTCCGTTCACCCAGGTCCAGATCCCCGTGGGGAGCGCCATGGTGTCCGCGCTGTCCGCGGGCCAGTGCACCACGCTGTCGATCCCGAGCTCCGTGGTCCGCCCCTCCGCGGCCACGTCTGGACAGTCCCTGTACCTGGGCGCCCTCGTCGACGCGCCGAATTCGCTGCTGGAGCTGCGTGAGGACAACAACGCCCTGACGCGGGCCACGCCCATCAGCCAGGCGCAGTAAGGGGATTCCTCCGAGAGGGATTCACTATCTGCTGAGATGGAATTCGCCGGCCGGGGTCTTCACGAACCCCGGCCGGCGTTTGCCTTTTCCAGGCCACGCTTCCGACACGATTGGCTTTTCGCCGGTGAAGGCAGACCTTTAGTGTCCTCACGGCGTCAGGCCGGGCCCTGCGGCCTGCGTCTCGTGGATTCACACACCCCCAAGGAGAACACATGCAACGGCTCTCGCCGTCATGGAGACACGCGTGTCTGCTCATCGCTGGCACGCTCGTCATCACCGGCTGCGGAAGTGAAGGCGCGTCGTCCAATGCGCCCCCCGCCCGCGGTCAAAGCCATTCACTGGACCACGGCTCGGACCTGGTCATCACCGAGCTTCGCGCCCCTGACAGCGTTCGCGACGGGTATGACTTCACCGCCACCGTGAAGGTCTGCAACCAGGGCTCCGCGGCCGCGTATCCCCAGGGTGGAGGCACGTTCCTGCAGCTGTACCTGTCCACGACCCCCACCCAGCAGGTGCCCGACCCCAACGCTCCGCCCCCGACCCAGCAGGTCACCGTGGGCGAAAAGGACGTGGGCCCGCTGGAGCCCCACCAGTGCGTCACGCGCACCGTGACCGCCAACGCGCAGATGCCCCCCGGGCAGCCCGGCACCGCCTTCTATCTGGGCGCCAGCATCGACACGGGGCAGTCCGTGACGGAGCTGGATGAGACGAACAACGGCTTCGTCCGCGGCCTGATGGGCGTGGGCCTGGGCCCGGACCTCGTGGTCTCCGAAGTGCACATGCCCGCGAGCGTCCGGCCGGGAACGCCCTTCCTCGCCGACGTGCGCGTCTGCAACGTGGGCACGGAAGACTCGCCCTACTCCGAGGCGGAGCTCTACCTCTCCACGCTGGACACCCTGAGACTTCCCACGCCGGGCGCGCCGGTGGATGTCCAGGCGCCGATGGGCCTCGTCCCCGTGCCGCCGCTGGAGGCGGGCCGCTGCTTCACGGTCCGGACGCAGACGTTCCCGCAGATTCCCCCGGCGGCCACCCAGCCCGAGCAGCCGCTGTATGTGGGCGCCATCATCGACCCTCGGCAGCAGCACACCGAGCTGCGCGAGGACAACAACACGCGCGTCGCGGGCCGGCTGAGCGTGGGCGACAAGGCCGACCTGGTGATCACCGGCATGACGGGGCCCACGAACATCGGCCCGGGGCGCTCGTTCTCCGGCTCCGTGACGGTGTGCAACGTGGGCACGGACCGGGCCATGGATGTACGCGCGGACGTGCTGCTGTCCACGGAGGCCCTGCTGCCCGCTTCGCAGCAGCCCGGCGCCCTGACGGAGTCCTTCGTCGGCCAGGCGCAGGCGCCGGGGTTGGATGCGGGACGGTGCGTCACGCTGCCGGTGTTCGGCGTCACGTTCCCGCCCCCGGCCTTCCAGCATGGCGGTCCGCTGTACCTGGGCGCGCGCGTGGACGGGCTGCAGTACGTCCCGGAGCTGCGTGACGACAACAACACCTTCACGAAGGGCGCCGTGCGCGAGGGCTATCGCCCCGACCTGGTGGTGCGGTCGCTGAAGGGCCTCACCCACCTCCCGGATTCCTATTCGTTCACCGCCGAGGCGCAGGTCTGCAACGTGGGCACGGCCGACCTGTCTGGCTACGCCCACCTGGAGCTCTTCCTCTCCACGGAAGCCTCGGTGACGATCCCGCCGATGTACGGGCCCTACCCCACGCAGACCCAGGCCCCGCTGGGCGGAGCGGACGTGACCTACCTCCCCGCCGGCCAGTGCCAGACGGTGCAGGTGAACGCCTACCGCAACCTGCCCATGGAGGCGCAGCCGGGTCAGCCCCTGTACCTGGGCGCGGCCATCGACACGGTCCATAACGTCCAGGAGATGGACGAGGACAACAACACGTTCATCCAGGGACTGGTGGGCACGGGACCGGACGCGGACGTGGTGATCACCGACGTGCGCGCCCCCCCGGACCTCCATGACGGCCAGCCCTTCAGCGCGACCTATACGGTCTGCAACCAGGGCGCGGCCCCCGTGTATAGCTACGGGGTCTCGCTGTTCCTCTCCACGGAGACCGCGCCCCCCGTGTCGCGGCCGTATCCGGCGCCCCCCGTGTTCTCGGAGCTCCCGCGGGCCTACGCCTTCCAGGGCCGCGCCCAGCCCTACATGATGCTGCCGGCCGGGCAGTGCACGACCCAGCGCTCCACGTTCCAGGCCTCGCGTCCGGTGGACTCGATGCTCTCGCCGTTCGAGCGGCACCTGAACCTGAGCGCGGTCGTGGACATGCAGCAGTTCGAGCCGCGCGTGGACAACAACGGCTTCGCCGCGGGCATCGTCGGCCTGGGCAGCGGGCCGGACCTCGTCATCACCGAACTCCAGGGGCCCGCCAGCGTGCGGCCCGGGGAGACCTTCACCAGCAAGGTGAAGGTCTGCAACGTGGGCACGGGGCCGCTGAGTGGCGGCGCGCGCGTGGCGGTCTACTTGAGCGTGCACGACACGCTGCCGGCGCCGGATCCGCTGGCGTTCCCGCCCATGCCGATGGGCGGCCAGAGGTTCGTGGGTGACGCGTCCCTGCCGTCGCTGGGCGCGGGTGCCTGCACCACGCGGGAGATCTCCGGATGGGCGGATTCGCCGCCCGACGCGGTTCCGTTCCGTCCGCTGTACCTGGGGGCCGTCGTCAACCGGGAGGCGATGCCGCAGGAGCTGCGCTGGGACAACAACACCCGCGTGGCGGGCGCCATTGGCGTGGGCAACGGGCCGGACCTGGTGGTCACCGCGGTGGAGGCCCCCTCCACCGTCGCGCCGTGGGAGCCGTTCGCCGCCACCGTGCGCGTCTGCAACGTGGGCACCGACTCCGTGAGTTCCACCGAGGTGGCGCTCGTCGTGTCCACGGAGGAGACCTGGAACCTGCCTCCGCAGGGCTCGCCGCCGCCGCACCCCGACGACCCCAGCCAGTTCATGGCGGGATACCTGAACGTCGCGCCGCTCGATGCCGGGCAGTGCGTGAGCGCCATGGGGATGGTGTCCGTCGACCGGCCCTCGGGAGCGTCGCCGCAGCAGCCCCTGTACCTGAGCGCCGTCGTGGATCCGTTCCAGGGCCGGACGGAGCTGCTCGAGGACAACAACGTCTTCGTGAAGGGGCGCCTGGGCGTGGGGTCGGGGGCCGACCTGGTCATCACCGCGCTGACGACGCCCGCCAGCATCCGGTACGGCCAGTCCTTCACCGCCACCGTCACCGTCTGCAACCAGGGCTCGCTGGCCTCGTGGGACAGCCTGCCGGTGACGCTGCAACTGCTGCCCCATCCCCAGCTGTCCCTGCCTCCGCAGGGCGGCGCGCACCAGGTGCCCCCTGACGAGTTCCTGGGCGAGATCCTCATCCCCAATCTGGCCGGGCACACCTGCCTCACCCTGCCGGTGACCGGCAACTTCTACGGGTACACGAGCGCGGATCCGCTCACGTACTACGTGGGGGCCACCGTGGACCGGTACTGGATTGCCCCGGAGGTGCGTAAGGACAACAACACCTTCGTCGGGCCGCGCGTCGGCGTGGGGAACGCGCCGGACCTCGTCATCACCGCGATGGGCGGGCCGGAGAACCTCGAGCCTTATGGACAGGCGCAGGTCCCCGTCACCGTCTGCAACCAGGGCACTCAGCCCTCTTCCACCCAGACGGTGGAGTTCTTCCTCTCCACGTCGTCCACGCCGCCGGAGCTGACCTTCCCCGGTGGAGATCCGGCCTCCAGCGTCTCTCTGGCGGGAGCGGTGGAGATTCCGTCCCTGCCCGAGAACGCGTGCGTCACGCGCGAAGGCACCCTCAACGCCAATCCACCGGCGGATCCGGAAGCGCCCCTCTTCGTGGGGGCCTTCATTCGCGCGGGGTCTCCCAATGACGAGCTGCGCACGGACAACAACGCCTTCGTGCGGGGCCGCATCGGCGTGGGGTACGGGCCGGACCTGGTCGTCACGGAAGTCACCGCGCCGTTCGCCGTGCGCAGGGGTGAGATGTTCAGCACCACCGTGACGGTCTGCAACCAGGGCACGCAGCCCTCGGGATGGAACAGCCAGGTGGAGCTCCTCCTCTCCACCCAGCCCACCCTGGCGTTCCCGGACGAGATGCCGTCCTCCTCCACCCAGGTGACCCTGGGCGATGTGGACGTGGACTCTCTGTCCGTGGGGCAATGCACGACGCGCCAGCTCTTCATCACCGCGGACACGCTGCCCGGCTACCAGGGCTCCGGGCTGTTCTACCTGGGCGCGCTGGTGGACTCGCAGCGGTCGGTGACGGAGCTGCGCGAGGACAACAACGCCTTCGTCGAGAACTTCCTCGCGGTGCTGCCGTAGCGCTTCCACGCCGCACGTAGGACACGCGGGCGTCGGCCGGGGTCTTCACGAGCCCCGGGCGGCGCCCGCCGCCGTTTCGCGCAGCTCAGCGGGCGGTGCCGCTCCACTCGCGGTACCACGCCACCAGCCGGGCCACGCCCGCGTCCACGGACACGCGCGGCCGGAAGCCCGTCTCCGCCTCCAGCCGCGAGGTGTCCGCCCACGTGGAGACCATCTCCGCGGGCGACGAGGGCACGGACGTCACGCGGGCCTTCGCACCCCAGTGCCGCTCCAGCAGGCCCACGAAGTCCCCCAGCGCCACCGGCTCGCCGTGGCCCACGTTGAGCAGCCGGTGCGGCGGGCTCCCCGATGGCGGGCGGTCCAGCACGCGCAGCACGGCCTCCGCCACGTCATCCACGAAGGTGAAGTCGCGCCGCATCCGCCCGTCGCCGTGCAGCCGCAGGGGCTCACCCTTCGCCAGCGCGCGCAGGAAGAGCAGCGGCGCCATGTCCGGGCGTCCCCACGGCCCGTACACCGTGAAGAAGCGCAGGCCGCTCGTGGGCAGCCGGTGCAGGTGGCTGTACGCGTGCGCCATCAGCTCGTTGGCGCGCTTGGTGGCGCCGTAGAGGTTGAGCGGTTGATCCACGGGCGCGTCCTCGCGGAACGGAGCGGGCGTGGACGCGCCGTACACGGAGCTGGAGGACGCGTAGACCAGGTGCTGGACGCGCGCCTCGCGGCAGGCCTCCAGCACGCGCACGAAGCCCGTCACGTTGGTGTCCGCGTACGCCGGAGCCTCCGCGTCCGGGGCCCGCACGCCCACCCGCGCGGCCAGGTGCACCACGCCCTCCGGACGCGCGGCCGTGAACGCTTCACCCAGCCGGGCCGCGTCGGTGATGTCCCCGAAGAGGAAGGTGAAGCCGCGCGCGCCGGACAGCCGCTGGAGGCGCGCGCGCCGCAGCGCCACATCCCCGGGGGCCGCGTCCAGCGCGTCCAGGCCCACCACCGTGTCGCCCCGGGAGAGGAGCCGCTCGCAGACGTGGGCGCCGATGAAGCCCGCCGCGCCCGTCACCAGGACCCGCATGCCCCCCTCGTCACGCGCGAAAGCAGGACGACCACCGTCACGGCACCACCTGCACCGCGTCGATGACGGCCCGGCGCAGGAACGAGTTCCAGTCCGTCGCGGACTGGTAGGCGCTCACCACGGGCTGCGAACGGAACGTGTCCGTCCAGAGCACCTGGCCGTTGGGGTCCACCATGCCCAGCCGCAGCACCACGTCCACCCGGCCCAGCACCGTCGCGCCGGACACGTCCAGCCAGTCCAGGATGACCACCACCGCGGCCTCGGCCTTGTTCTGCTGGACGAAGGAGGACACCTCGTCCGTGAGCGGCACCGGGGCCTGGGACTGGCGCGTGGCCACGACCTCGAAGCCGCGCGAGAGGAGCTCCGCCTCCGTCTGGCGGGCCAGCACCGTGCGCGGGTTGCTCTCCCCGATGATGTCCTGGCGGAACGTGCCCGTGGGCAGCACGTCCACGCGCGAGCCCGCCACCACCACCACCTTGCGGATGCTCCCCTCCGGGCGCACCTGCCGTGCGGCGCAGGCCGGAAGGACGAGGGACACGAGCAGCAGCGGGAGGAGTCGTGCGGGGCGCATGCCGTCACGCTAGGCCACAAGCGGCGGGGCCTCCACCCCGACCGCACCCGCCCAC
>NZ_RAWP01000112.1:0-32419 GCF_003668935.1 Corallococcus sp. AB032C
GGGGCGGGGTGGGGGCCTCCAGCGAGAGCGGCAGCCGCGTGATTCCGTGCCGCGTCAGCGCGTCGTCCACGCACGCGGCGAAGAGGGCCTCCGGCGCGTCCACGGACAGCTTCACCGCGGCGGCCTGGGGGCACGGCCCGCCCGTGGGCGAGCGCCACGTGCAGCGCACTCCGCCGCCGCCGCGTACGCAGGCCAGGTTCGCGCGCTCGGCGTTGACGTCCACGTTCACCACCGCGGACAGCGTGGCGAAGGTGGGGGTCCACTGGACAGAAGGGGCGTCCGCGCAGGTGGCGCCGGGGGCGCGCGCCAGCGCCAGGTCCACCACGTTCTCGCGGAAGACGAAGGGCGTGGGCGCCGCGCTGTAGGCATAGGCCGCGTCATCCCAGGCCCAGCCCGGGCCCATGCCGCCGTCCATGCCGTCCGTGCCGGAGATGCGCACGTTGCCGCGCCACTGGTGGATGCCACGCGCCTGGAAGGCCTCCGCCACGCGGTCGCACGCGAGCGCCGTCTCCGGGAAGCGCCACGAGCCCAGCGACGGGTCCCCGGACGCCTGCGCCACCACGTCGCCCAGGAACAGGCCTCCCGCCTGCGAGCCCTCCAGGAAGACCGGGGTGGTGAAGCGGAAGTCCGCTCCCAGCGCGGACAGCGCGGCGGAGGTGGACACCACCTTCATGGTGGACGCGGGCAACAGCCGCACGTTCTCGCGGTGGGTGAAGAGGGGCTCGCCGGTGCGCGCGTCCACCACGTACGCGCCCGCGAGCGCGCCGTCCGCCTCCAGGGTCTCCAGCAGGGCCCGGGTGACTCCAGGCAGCGTGTCGCGCGGGGCTCCGTCCGGCGTGGCGGCCGTGTGGGTGCAGGCGGACAGGAAGAGGGCAACGACGCTGGCGGAGAGGAGTGCGCGGCGCATGGCGGCGGCCACCGTATGTCGCGTGCCTGGGAGTGTCATGGATTCCCGCCAGCGGGGTGGGGCGGAGACGTGCACGGTTGGACGGAGCCCGGCCAAACGAATATCGCCGGGGGCTATTCCCGGCCCTTCGCGTCCAGCCACACCGAGTGCCTTGACGCGACGCCACGCGACCCCCATCCTGCCGCGCCCCATGCCTGTCCTACGTGGTGCAGTGACCTTTTCGCGCTTCCGGACCGAGCCGGCCAAGGATGCGCCGTCCGACGTCAAGCGCTGGATGACCAAGGGACTCAAGTCCCATGCGTTCGAGCCCATCGACCGCCGCTCCGAGGAGGAGCGCGCCGCTGGCTTTGTCGAGCTGGAGAACCCGGAGTCCTCCGAGTTCGCCACCGGCAACCTCTACTATGGCGAGTACGCCCTGTTCTCCTTCCGCATCGACACGCTGAAGGTGCCCGCGTCGATGATGAAGTCGGAGCTGGACAAGTGGTCCGCCGCCTTCGGCAAGGAGAACGGCCGGCCGCCCGCGCGCGCGGAGAAGAACAAGCAGCGCGCGGAGTTGAAGCAGCTCCTGCGTCAGCGCGCGGTGCCGCGCACCAGCACGCTGGACGTGACGTGGAACCTGAAGACGCACACGGTGCAGGTCTGGGCCGCGTCGCGCAAGACGGTGGATGAAATCTGCGTGGCGCTGGAAGGCGCCCTGGCGGTGAAGGTGATTGGCATCACGCCCGCGTCCATGGCGCAGCGCGCGGGCATCGACGAGAAGGCCCTGGGCCCCACGGCGGAGCTCATTGGCATGGAGCTGCCGGCGACGGCTTCGGTGGAGGACACCCATGGCGAAGCGTGAGCAGGCGAGGGAAGAGGCGGCGTTCGCTCGGGGCGATGTCGGCGTGGATGGTGCCGCCACCGAGGAGGAGAAGGACGAAGCCGAAGTCGAAAAGGGCAAGGCCCGCGAACAGCTGCTGCGCGGCCGGGCCTACCTGGGCCGCGAGTTCATGACGTGGCTCTTGTGGCGCTCGGAGTCGGGCGACCCGCTGGTCGAGCACGCCGGCGCGGGCGTGGTGGTGCTCTACCTGGGCAAGGTGGTGCTGCGCGGCGTGGCGGGCGACGTCACGGAGATGAGCGCCAAGGGCACGCTGGCGCCGTATTCGGAGAACGTGCGCCACTCGCTGGACCGGGGCCTGCTGGTGTCCCAGGCGCGGCTGCGCATCTCGCACGGCGAGCGCGAATACGAAGTCACGCTGGATTCCGAGTTCCTGGACATCCGCGCCGCCAAGCTGCCCGCGCTCATGACGGAGGAAGAGGATGATCAGCTCTCCGAACGTCTGGAGCTGACCGAGCAGCTCTCCGCCATCGTGGACACGCTGGTGCAGGACTTCCTGGCCGTGCGCGCCGGCCGCGCCTGGAGCAAGCAGGTGGTGCCCGCGCTGAAGGCGTGGATGAAGGGCGAGGAGAAGGGCAGCGACCTGCTCTCCAAGGCCGCCCGCGCCAAGGGCCGTGACGCCCGCGCCGCCCGGGGCTGAAACATCCGGCTGGGGTCCGCCGTACTCGCGCCGCCGACCCACGCGTTCAACTCGCGTGGGACGGCGCCGCTGACTCATTTCACCAGCGCCTCCACCCGCGGTTTGCCCTCCGCCGATGCGGGCATCCCCATCTCCAGCAGCGCGGACAGCGTGGGCGCCACGTCCACGGGGTTGATCTCCTCCAGATAAAGCCCCGGCTTCACGCCCTTGCCCGCGAACACCACCGGCACCTGCGTGTCATAGGAATACGGCGTGCCGTGGTTCGTGCCGCGCGGGTAATCGCTGACGACCTGGAACGGCTTCGCCATGAACAGCACGTCGCCGCTGCGCACCGGGTAGTAGCCACGGCGCATCGCCGCCATGAGGCCTCCCTGGTCCGGCGCCGTGTCCAGGTCGTCCTTCGCCACCGCCCAGAGGGCATAGGGCTGCTTCGCCAGCCACGCCGCCGCCGCGCGCCGCACCGCCACCGCGTCCACCTGGCCGGACTCCAGCGCCTTGCCGGCCAGGTACACGTCCAGCTCCAGCAGCTTCACCGTCACGTCCACGCCGAACTTCGCCTTCAGCTCCTGCGCCAGACCCTTCGCCGCCTCCACCGGGTTGAGCCGCGCCGCCGGCACGCCCGCCTGCGCCCACGCCTCCGGAATCTCCGCGCCGCCGTGGTCCGCTGACAACGCGATGACCAGGTTCGCCTTGCCCCCCGCCGCGCGCTCGGCCGCGGCGATGAGCTCTCCCATCGCCTGGTCCAACCGCAGCATCGTGTCCTGCATCTCCCACGAGTACGGCCCGAACGCGTGGAACACCGCGTCCGTGCCGCTGAAGCTCACCGCCAGGATGTCCGGCACGTCGTCCTTGCCCAGGCCCTCGCCCTCCAGCGCCGCCTTCGCCGCCTGCACCAGCAGGTCATGCGAGAACCCCGACACCGCGAACGCCCGGTACGACGCCGGCCCGGGCGCCTGGAGCCCGCCCTTCAGCTCATGCGGGAACACGCGGCCCATGCCGTAGGCCTCCGGCTCCATGGGGCGGTCGTCCTCGCCTACGTACTCGGCGCGCGGACGCAACAGCTCCCACGTCTTGCTGAACGCCGCGTCCGGCAGCTTGCGCGCGTTGAACGCCTGCATCCACGCGGGCTCCGCCTTCGCGTACCAGGTGCTCGTCACCATCCGGCCCGTCGACTCGTCGAACCACCAGGCCTGGCCCTGGCGCCCGGCCAGCGGAATGGCCGCCCGCGACTTGTAGGACAGCGCCACCACCTTGCCCCGGCCCTGCGTGGACACGCGCAGCCGGTCCGCCAGCGTCTCCGCCAGCAAGTTCACCGGGCTGGTGTCCGACCCCGGGGGCGTCTCCCCGTTGAGCACCGGATGCGTCGGGTCCGTGTAGACCTGCACCGCCTGGCCCGCCGCGCGGTCGTAGATGTCGTTGTCCACGATGCCGTGGCGCCAGGGGTTCGCGCCCGTGGCCAGCGTGGCGTGTCCCGGCGCCGTCCGGGCCTCCGCGTAGGCGTACCGGGCGTAGGGGTAGTACGCGCCCGTGGAGAGCAACCGGCCCAGGCCCCCCGTCAGGCGAGGACGGTTTCTCAGCAGGACGTCGCTGCCCATGGCGTCCACGCTGATGAACAGCGTGAGCTTCGGGGCCTTGGCGGAGGCGGGCAGGGCGAACAGGACGAGGAGGGCGGCAATCAGGCGCGACATGGTGCGGCAGCCTCTCCGGCCGGATGAACAGAAGCAACCAACATGCGCGCCCACCGCTTGGACACGTCACCCCGCCCTGATATGGGCGCCTCAATGGTCGAGGCACGGCTGCGCGTCATCTACGGCGACACGGATCAGATGGGGGTCGTCTACTACGCGAACTACTTCCGCTACTTCGAGTTCGCCCGCAGCGAGTTCTTCCGTGCCCACGGAGGCAGCTACCGCGAACTGGAGAGCACCGGGCTGCTGTTGCCCGTGGTGGAGGCCAGCGCCCATTACAAGGCGTCCGCGCGCTACGACGACATGCTCCTCATCCGCACCACCCTGGGAGAGTTGCGCCGCGCGTCACTCGTGTTCACCTACGAGCTGCTGCGCGACGGTGACTCCCCCACGCTGCTGTGCACCGGCCGCACCATGCACGCCTGCGTGGGGCGCGACGGCAAACCGCAGCGGCTGCCCGAAGCCATCGCCCGCCTGAAGGCCGCGGACGACTCCGACACCTGACCTTTTTCCCTTCCCGAATTCCCGAACGAGGAGCACCCGACAATGGATCGCAACCTGGCAATGGAGGTCGTGCGCGTCACCGAGATGGCGGCCATCGCCTCCGCCCGCCTCATGGGCCGCGGCAACAAGGACGAGTCCGACCAGGCCGCAGTGGACGCGATGCGCCGCGCCTTCGACGCGCTGAACATCGACGGCACGGTCGTCATCGGCGAGGGCGAGCGCGACGAGGCGCCCATGCTCTACATCGGTGAGCGCGTGGGCGCCCGCACCGCCGGCGCCCCCGAGGTGGACATCGCCCTGGATCCGCTGGAGGGCACCAACCTGTGCGCCTACGGCCGCCCGGGCTCCATCTCCGTCGTGGCCATGTCCAGCCACGGCGGCCTGCTCAACGCGCCCGACACGTACATGGAGAAGATCGCCGTGGGCCCGCGCGCCAAGGGCGCCATCGACCTGACGAAGTCCCCCACGGAGAACCTGCGCGCCATCGCGGAGCGCATGAAGCTCTACGTGGAGGACCTCACGGTCATGATCCTCGACCGCGAGCGCCACGCCGACCTCATCAAGGAGGTCCGCGCCGCGGGCGCGCGCGTGCGCCTCATCGAGGACGGTGACGTGGCGGGCGCCATCGCCACCTGCTTCGAGGGCTCCGGCGTGGACGTGCTCATGGGCATCGGCGGCGCGCCGGAAGGCGTCATCGCCGCGGCCGCCATCCGCGCCACCGGCGGCGACCTGCAGGGGCGGCTGGTGCCTCGCAACCAGGGGGAGATCGACCGCGCCAAGAAGATGGGCATCACCGACATCCACAAGATCTACACCGCGGAGGAGCTGGCTCGCGGTGAGGTGATGTTCGCCGCCACGGGCGTGACGAGCGGCGACTTCCTCAAGGGCGTGCGCTTCTTCGGCGGCGGCTGTGAGACGCACTCCGTCGTGATGCGCAGCAAGACGGGCACCGTCCGCTTCATCCAGTCCATCCACAAGTTCGACAAGAAGCCGGGCTACGCGCCGTAAGCTGTCCGGCAGCCTCGCCCGTTCCTCAAGCCTTCCGGAGACACCGTCATGGCCGGCGCCACGCGCACCATCACCATCAACGCCCCCGTCGAGAAGGTCTTCGACATCATCACCCACTACGACCGCTACGCGGAGTTCCTCCCGGAGGTGAAGAAGGTCTCCACCTCCCAGCGCCAGGGGAACACCGTCCAGGTGCACTACGAGGTCGATGTGGTGAAGCGCATCCGCTACACCATCCGCGTCACCGAGGAGCGCCCCAAGCGCATGTCCTGGACCTTCGTCGAGGGTGAGGTGATGAAGGACAACAAGGGCAGCTGGACGCTGGAGCCCGAGGGCGAGGGCAAGACGCGCGCCACCTACAACGTGGAGATGGCCCTGGGCGCCCTCATCCCCAAGGCCATCATCAACACCCTGACGGAAACCCAGCTCCCCAAAATGTTGGAGGCCTTCAAGCGCCGCGCGGAAGCCCCCTGACGGCTTTCGTCGACCGCTTTCGTCACCCCTGACGTCGCGCGTCAGTTTTCCGCCCGCCTGCCTGTCATCCCGTACGGCCCGTGCCGTGCAAGGGAGCAGGAAGGCGGGCGGGCCCTTTTCGGCTGGAGCCGTGCCACGCGAGCAGTGGGGGGCCACCTGAAGTGGGTCGTGTTGCGGCGCGCGGCGGGCGCATTAGGATCATGCGAATTTTGAACGTCCACGGACACTTCCCTGACATCCGTGGCACGGTTGCACTGTCCCGGATGTCAGGAGGTGGACGAGCAGCCATGCGGAATCAGGGCACCATCCCCAGAAAGAAACCGGGGTTCTTAATTTGCATCAAAGAGATGTGGAAGTGGTAAGGGGGCGGGACGGCGGGCGTACATCGGGGTACGTAGGCTGAGGGAGAAACCGAACCCATGCTCGACGCGTTCATCATTGAAGAAATCAAGCGCCGCGAGCGGCTCCGCCGCGAGGATTACGAGCGGCCGGTGGTGGAGCTCCCACTGCCTGCACCCGATGACCGTCCCCACCGGAGGACGGACACCGAGGAAGAGAAGCCGTCACGAGGCGTCGTCGTCATCGACCTTCTCGGCTGATGACCCATCCCACCCGTGGCCCCGGAGCCACGGCGTGTCCCGGAGCCCGCGGCCGGGCTGTCCCTCAACGGACAGCCCCCGCGGGCTTCGTACTTGCGGGCCTCCTCACCCTGGGGCCAGCAGCAGCAGGTGCCGGGGGTGGTACACCTCCCACAGCACCGTCCCCTTCTGGAGGGGGTTGTAGGGCTGGAGGGCCAGGAGGACCTTCTCACGCCACTCCTCCGGCAACGCCCCCTCGCCGTGGAAGGCGCCCACCAGCGCCCCGGTGACGGAGGCGTGGACCTCCGTGTCGCCGCCCCGGTGGACGACGTCCAGGAGCGCCGCTTCCGCGGTGGGGACGTGGAGCAGCTCCCAGAAGGCCAGCCGGAACGCTGCACGCACCGCGTTATTGCCGGGCCGGTGCATGTGCAGCTCCGGGCCGTAGAGCTGCGGGTCGTCCTGGGCCGCCAGGGCCAGGTCCTCGCGCAGGAGCTTCGCGGCGAAGGCCACCTCCTGGACGTAATCTTTCTCCTGCTTCCCCAGGGCGGCGGCCGCCAGGGAGATGCCCACCTCCGCGGCGGGCAGCAGGTCCGCGGCCTTCAGGTTCGGGCCGCCCGTCACCGCCTTGGCGATGGCGGCGCACAGCCCCGCGCCGGCCAGCTGGCTGCGCGGGTCGAAGTGGGTGAGGGCGGTGTCCTCCAGCGCCGCCTTCGCCAGGGCGAAGGAGTCCTTCGTCAGGAGCACGCCCAGGGGCACCACGCGCGGCAGGGCGCCCGCGGGGGCCAGCCGCCGGAAGTTCTTCTGCCACACGCGCTTGCCGGCGTCCTTCACCTGGGGCGGGTGACTGGCGTCACACTCCTGGAACAGCTCCTTCATGGGGTCGCTGACGGAGATGGCGTGCGACTGCCAGGCCCGGTAGCGCTTGAGGGCGTCCCCCGCGTCGTAGCGCTTCATGTCGCGCAGGCTGAGGGCCAGCGCCACCGCGAGCTGGGTGGGCTCCGTCACCTGCCCCTTGCGCAGGTCGTGCGGGCCGCCTCCGTGCATGCCCTGGTACGGCCCCTCGGCGAGTTGGGGGAAGGCCGGCGCATAGAAGGGCTTCCCGGCGGTGGGGACAGCCAGGGCGTTGCCGATGGCGAGGCCCAGGAGGGCGCCCCGGGCGCGCTGACCGGGGAGCGGGTCGGGGCCCGTGACGCGGCGCTTGGGAGGAGGAGGCATTCGGCGGCTGGACACTGTAGCAGGCGGCCTGTGCGAGCGTGCTTGCCCGTTCCGCCCGTGCTTCGTAGAACCGGCGCCCTATGACCGAGATCGCTCAAATCCTGGCGCGTGAAGTGCTCGATTCCCGTGGCAATCCGACCGTGGAGGCCGAAGTGCTGCTCGTGGGTGGTTCGCGTGGCCGCGCGACGGTGCCCTCCGGCGCCTCCACCGGCGAGCACGAGGCGCACGAGCTGCGCGACGGCGACAAGGGCCGCTACCTGGGCAAGGGCGTGCGCAAGGCCGTGGACCACGTGCGCGACACCATCGGGCCGGCGCTCATCGGCATGGACGCCGTGGACCAGGTGGCGGTGGACCAGCGGATGATCGAGCTGGACGGCACGCCCACCAAGTCCAAGCTGGGCGCCAACGCCATCCTCGCCGTCTCCATGGCCACCGCGCGCGCCGCGGCGGACGCGCACGGCCTGCCGCTGTACCGCTACGTGGGCGGCCTGCAGGCGCGCACGCTGCCCGTGCCGCTGATGAACATCCTCAACGGCGGCGCGCACGCGGACACCCGCGTGGACGTGCAGGAGTTCATGGTGGTGCCCGCCGGCGCGAAGACGTTCGCGGAGGGCCTGCGCTGGGGCGCGGAGGTGTTCCACGCGCTCAAGAAGATTTTGAAGGCCCGCAAGCTGGCCACGGGCGTGGGCGACGAGGGCGGCTACGCCCCGGACCTGCCGGCCAACGAGGAGGCGCTCAAGCTCATCATGGAGGCCATCGACGCCGCGGGCTTCAAGGCGGGCGAGCAGCTCTTCCTCGCGTTGGACGTGGCCGCGAGCGAGTTCTTCGACAAGGGCTCCAAGAAGTACAAGCTCAAGGGCGAGGGCAAGGAGTACGACTCGCAGGGCCTGCTGGAGTACTACCGGGGCCTGTCCCAGAAATACCCCATCATCTCCATTGAAGACGGCATGGCGGAGGATGACTGGGAGGGCTGGAAGAAGCTCACCGACGCGCTGGGTGACAAGGTGCAGCTGGTGGGCGACGACCTCTTCGTCACCAACGTGGAGCGCCTGTCCAGGGGCATCGAGACCGGCACCGCGAACTCCATCCTGGTGAAGGTGAACCAGATCGGCTCGCTCACGGAGACGTTCGACGCCGTGCGCATGGCGCACAAGGCGGGCATGACGTCCATCATGAGCCACCGCTCCGGCGAGTCCGAGGACACCACCATCGCGGACCTGGCGGTGGCGCTGGACTGCGGGCAGATCAAGACGGGCTCGGCGTCGCGGTCCGACCGCGTGGCCAAGTACAACCAGCTCCTGCGCATTGAAGAGGAGCTGGGCGCCGGGGCGCGGTACGCGGGCCGGTCCGCCTTCCGCTCGCTCGCGAAGAAGCAGTGACCGTGAGCACTTCGCGCCCCCGCATCCTCGTCTCCAACGACGACGGCTACTTCTCCGAAGGGCTGCAGACGTTGGTGGAGGCGGTGAGCCCCCTGGGCGAGGTGTGGGTGGTGGCGCCTGACCGCGAGCAGAGCGCCGCCTCCCATGCCATCAGCCTGCACCGGCCGCTGCGCATCAAGGAGGTGCGCGAGCGGTGGTTCGCCGTGGACGGCACCCCCACGGATTGCTCGTATCTGGCGGTGAACCACCTGCTGAAGGACAATCGTCCCCAGCTCATGGTCTCCGGCATCAATCACGGCGCGAACCTTGCGGACGACGTCACGTACTCCGGGACGGTGGCGGCGGCCATGGAGGCCGCGTTCCTGGGCATTCCGGCCATCGCGTTCAGCCTGGTGACGCGGGGGCCGTTCGACTTCGGGCCGGCGGGCCGCTTCGTGCGGTCGCTGGTGACGGAGGCGCTGTCTCGGCCCCTGCCTCCCCGGATGCTCCTCAACGTGAACATCCCGGGGGGCGTGGAGCCGGACGGCTACGTCATCACCCGGCAGGGGCGGCACTCCTACGGCTACAACGTCGTGGAGAAGGAGGACCCGCGCGGCCGCAAGTACTACTGGATTGGCGGCACGGAGTACGCGCACGAGGACATCCCGGGCAGTGACTGCAACGCCGTCTTCGACGAGAAGCGCGTGTCGGTGACGCCGCTGCACTTCGAGATGACCGACCACGGTCGCATCCCCGAGCTCTCGGGGTGGAACCTGCAGGGCTTCAAGCGGCACGGTTCGGGCGGCGGTGCCTGAGGTTGGTGCCGGGCGGCTCCAGCCGAGCGGGCAGGGCGCTCTGGGTGTTGCTCGCGGCCGCGCTGTTCAGCGGCTGCGTGGGCACCCAGGCCGCTTCCTCCTCGCAGCTGGACACGACGGGCGCGCTGCCTGCTTCCACGCGTGACGGCAATCCGCTCGCCTTCGCGCTGAGGCCCACGCACGAGGAGCCGGAGTTGGTGGCGGTGCGCCACCGCGTGGCGGCGGGCGAGACGATGTACCGCATCGCCAAGACGTACGGCATCACGGTGGAGGAGCTGGCGCGGGCCAACGGCATCAAGGATCCGCGTGAGCTCGCGGTGGGAAAGGACCTGCTGATTCCGGGCAGTGAGCCGCCGAAGTACGGCGACCCGGGGCCGCTGTCCGACGAGGAGCCGGAGTTGGTGCTCTCGACGCCGGGGCAGGCGCCGGTGTCCACGCCGCGCCGCTCGGTGCCGGCGGTGTCGCGCCGCGAGGATCCGCCGCGTGCGCGCGTGGTGTCGGGGCGTCCGGGCGCGCCGTCGCGTCCGAGGCTCGCGACGCAAGGGATGCTCGACTGGCCGTTGAGGGGCGTGCTGTATGGCCGCTTCGGCAAGAAGGGCAAGGAGCCGCACGACGGCATCGACCTGGCGGCGCCCGCGGGCACGCCCGTCAAGACGGCGCAGGAGGGCACGGTCCTCTACGCGGGCGAGCAGAAGGGCTACGGCCTCATCGTCATCGTGGAGCACGCGGCGCCGCTGATTACGCTCTACGCGCACAACCGCGACCTGCGCGTGAAGACGGGGCAGAAGGTCCGGCGCGGGCAGGTCATCGCCACGGTGGGCGAGTCCGGCCGCACGTCCGGCCCGCACGTCCACTTCGAGGTGCGCGTGGACGGCAAGCCGGCGGATCCGCTGGAGTACCTGGGCGTGATGCCGTCCGCGAACGACTAGGTCGCTTCGGCCGCGGGCGGCGCTCAGGGCTGGACGGCGTAGAGCTGTCCGCGCATCTCGCCGTAGTAGGTATGGGCCTTGGTGTGCAGGTTGAAATAGAGCACGCCCTTGCGCGCGAGCGACTCCAGCCCGGCCAGGGTCCGCGTCTGGGCCAGGAAGCCCAGCTCCGCCGGACAGCTCTCCGGGAGCCCGGACTTCATGCCCTTCATGTCCTTGACGAAGGTGATGTTCGCGTTGGTCAGCTCCACGGACCAGCGTCCGTTGGCGAGCGTCTTCGTCAGGTTGCCCGACTCGCCGAAATCCACCACCACGGGGCCCAGGACGCCCGGCGGGCCGCAGTGGATGTGGAACATGAGGATGTCGGCGGGATTGACGCCGGTCATCTCGACCTCGACGTAGGCCCGGGTCAGGTCCTTGGAGAAGCGCAGCACCCCGTGGCCCCGGGACATGCGCTGCTCCCTCGGCGTCGAGGGCGCGGTGGCCCCCAGGCTCTTCTGCAGGAGCTTGGGGGTCTCGGACTCCTCGCCGGGCTCCTGGGCGGGGCTGAGGAAGGCTTCATAGACGGTGAAGGTCGTCGCGCCGAGCGCGGGGTCCTTTGCATGGGAGGACAGCGCGCCGAGGGTCAGGACGAGGGTCAGGGACATGGGGATTCGCATGGCGGACTCCAGCACGAAGGGAACGCCCCATGGCGTAGCGTGGACGCCTGGCCCTGGGGATGGCCAAAGGTGGCCACCCGATGACCGGCTTCTGTCCACGGGCGCGCCTCACAGCGGCGCGATGAACTGACGGATGTGTTCGAGCACCTGCCGGATCTTCGGAACCTCGCTGAGCGCCTCCGGGACGCTCACGCGCAGCGGCTGTTCACGCCCCACGACGTCCGCGAGCACGGGGACCAGTGCCCCCTCCACCTCGCCCGGGTCCGCCAGGTCCACGCTGGGAATCAGCCCGATGCCCTGCCCCGCGAGGCAGCACGCCCGGATGAGATGGATGTCCGTGGAGATGAGGGTGGGCTCCACCTGGAACGCGGGGCCTCGAAGCTGGGGCCACAGGCATGCGTCGCCCCCCGGGCCCTGCCAGGAGAAGAGCTCGTGGCCCCGCAGGGCCTCCACGGAGTCCGGCAGGCCGCGCTGACGCAGGTAGTCCGCGCTGGCCCAGAGGCGCTCACGAATTCGCAGCACCACCTGGGAAATCCAGGGGCCCCGGGGCATGTCCTCCCCGAAGTGCACCGCGAGGTCCACGTTGTCGAGCGGCTCCGCCAGCGGATGGTCGCTGAAGCATGCGTGTACCCGCAGGAGTGGATAGGTGCTCCGCAGCAAGCCGAACAGCGGAGACAGAAGGTGTGGCGGCAGGCCCACCGGCAACACCACGCGCAAGAGCCCCGCGGGGGCCTGCCCGACCTCGCGCAGTGAGGCCACCAGGGCGCGCGTTTCCTGCATCATCAGCCGGCCGCGACGGGCGAGCACCTCGCCCGCCTCCGTCAACACCACGCCCGTTCGGGTGCTCTTGAGCAGGGGCACTCCCGCGCGAGCCTCCAGCGCTTCGACGCGACGCCGCAGCGTCGTCCTCGACACCCCCAGCATGTCCGCCGCGGCCAGGAACGAGCCCGTCTCCGCGACGCCGACAAAGGCACGCAACTCTTCCAGGTCCATGCGCTCGACACGCCGGAGCGGACCGTCCAGGCCCGCGCCGCCGCTCCTCCCGTCGAGCGAGCATCCGCAGGTCAACCAGGGACTTGCAAGAAGGGCGGTCCCGACCTGGACTGGAGCTGCGGCAGGCGGAGAAGGAGGAACTGGACGCGCTGAGGGCTAGGCCTCCTCGGGAGCGGGTGGCGTCGCGCGGGGCGGGTAGCCTCCGGCGTGGCGGGCTCGCTCGCGCACGAGGGCCAGGATGTTCTCGCAGGTGGGCATGGGCTTGCCGGTGAGCTGGCCCAGCTCCACGACCGCGCCCAGCAACGCGTCAATCTCCATGGGCCGCCCGCGCTCCAGGTCCTGGAGCATGGACGTCTTGTGCGCGCCGACCTGGGCCGCGCCTTGGATGCGCTGGTCCACGTCGATGAGGAAGCGCGTGCCCAGGACCTCCGCCACGGCCTGCGCCTCCAGCATCATCGTGCGGGCCACGGCGCGCAGGTCCGGCTGGCGGGAGAGGACGTCGAGCGTCGCGCCGGTGAGCACGGACAGCGGGTTGAAGGCGAGGTTGCCCCAGAGCTTCACCCAGATTTCGTCGCGGATTCGGGGGCGCACGGGCGACTTGAGTCCGGCCTTCATCATGAGCTGCGACAGGGCCTGCACGCGCGGGCTCTTGCTGCCGTCGGGTTCGCCCAGCGTCACGCGGTCGTTGTACGTGTGCACGATGACGCCGGGGGAGACGACCTCCGCGGCCGGGTACACCACGGTGGCGATGACGCGCTCGGGAGGCAGCGTGCGCAGGATGACGCCTCCGGGATCCACGCTCTCGACGTGGCGGCCCGCGTACGGGCCTTCGAGTCCGTGGAAGTACCAGTAGGGCACGCCGTTGATGCCGGTGACGAGCGCCGTCTCCGGGCCCAGCAGCCGGGCGATTTGAGGCGCGGCGGCGGGCAGGGCGTGGGCCTTGAGCGTGAGGAAGACGTAGTCCTGCGGGCCCGCGTCGTCGGGCGAGTCCGTGCAATGCGGACGCACGGTGACGGTCTCACCGCCGCTGGTGAGCGTGACGCCGTGGGTGCGCATCGCGTCCAGGTGGGCGCCTCGCGCGATGAAGGTGACGTCCGCGCCGGCCTGGAGCAGCTTGACGCCCAGGAAGCCGCCGATGGCGCCCGCACCGAAGATGGCGATCCTCATGACGTGAGCCCCAGCCGCTCCGCGAGCCCGATGCGCTGCACCTTGCCGGTGGGGCCCTTGGGCAGCTCCGTGAGGAAGACGATGCGGCGTGGCACCTTGAAGTCCGCCACGCGTGAGGCCACGAAGTCGCGCAGCTCGCGCTCGGTGGGAGTGTGGCCCTCGCGAGGCACGACGGCGGCGGCCACGTCCTCGCCGAGCTTGGGGTGGGGCAGGGCGAACGTCACGGCCTGCTGCACGGCGGGATGATTCAGCAACACGGTGTCCACCTCCAGCGGGCTCACCTTCTCCCCGCCGCGATTGATCAGCTCCTTGAGCCGTCCGGTGAGCCGCAGGTAGCCCTGCGCGTCGAGCGTCCCCTGGTCGCCCGTGCGGAACCACCCGTGGGTGAAGGCGCGCACGTTGGCCTCGGGGTTGTTCACGTAGCCGGACATGACGTTGGGGCCCCGGATGACCACTTCGCCCAACGCATCTGGAGGCAGCAGCGTGCCCACGTCGTCCATGATGGCGACCTCTGGCCCGGCGGCGAGCCCCACCGAACCTGCATACCGGGAACGCGGCGGCAGCGGGTTGGAGGCCATCTGGTGCGCGGCTTCGGTCATGCCGTAGCTCTCGATGACGGGCACGCCGAAGACGCGCTCCAGTTCCTCCATCACCTGCGGCGGCAGCGACGCGGAGGAGGACCGGATGAAGCGCAGGCGGTGTTCCTTCAAGCTGTCCGCGTTGCGGTGGGCGCGCTCCAGCAGCGCCTGATGCATGGTGGGGACGGCTGTGTACCAGGTGGGGCGGACCTCCTCGAGCCAGGAGAAGAAGCGCAGGGCGTTGAAGCCGGGAGTGCACACCACGCGGCCACCGGCCCCCAGGCTGGACAGCACCGCCGCCACGAGCCCGTGGATGTGGAACAGCGGCATGATGTTGAGGCACGCATCCGTGGGACCCAGCCCCAACTGCGCGCCGATGTGCCGCGCGGAGGCGCTGAGGTTCGCGTGCGTCAGCGGCACCTGCTTGGGCCGCGCCGTCGTGCCCGACGTGTGCAGCACCAGCACGACGTCGCCCGCAGCGGCGCGGCCAGGACGATGCGCCGTGCCCGACAGCGGCTGCCCGGCCACGAGCGTGAAGTGCCCCGCGGGCCCCTCCTGCGTCGGACGCAGTTTGATGAGCGGGAGGTCGCGTGCGCGCGCGACCTCGCGGGCCGGTCCCTCCGCTCCTTCGAGCACGATGAGGGCACGAGCCTTGAGGTCATCCAGGTAGAACGCCAGTTCGTCGGCGCGGTAGGCGGGGTTGAGCGGCGCGGTCGTCGCGGAACTGGCCACGGCGAGGAAGGCCGCCGCCATCTCCGGCCCGTTGGGGAGCACCAGCGCGACACGGTCTCCTTGTCCCAGGCCCCACGCATTCAATTGCTCACGGACCTTCGCGGTGAGGTCCCGCAGCGCGCCGTACGTCATGCCCTGCCTGCCGGGCGCACCGAGCGCTACGTCCTCCGTCCGTCCGCGTGCGAGCAGTGCTTCGAGGGTGTCCATCCGCTCCATGCCGGGCTCCACGTCCTCGGGGTCCTCATCCGAATATGGCCGTGGATCCCCAGGGGCAACCGCTTTGTGCGCGGGCTCGGGGCCTTCTGCTCGCGGAGTGCTGCTATATCGGCCCGCCGGGAGGCATCACCATGTCGCGGAAAGTGGCGCTCATCACCGGCGCGTCGGCGGGGCTCGGAGTTCAGTTCGCGGAGCAGTTCGCGAAGGACGGGCACGACGTCATCCTCGTCGCGCGCGGCGTGGCGAAGCTGGAGGAACTGGCTCGCAGGCTGGAGCAGGCGCACGGCGTGAAGGCGCACGTGCTGCCGGCGGACCTGGGACAGGCTTCCGCGCCGGAGCAGCTCTTCGCGCGCGTGCAGGAGCTGGGGCTCGCGGTGGACTTCCTCGTCAACAACGCGGGGTTCGGTTCCTCCGGGCCGTTCCTGGAGCAGGACCTGGGGCGCGAGGCGGAGATGGTGGAGGTCAACTGCGCCGCGCTGCTCAAGCTCACGCACCTGTTCGCGCGTCCCATGCGCGAGCGCAAGCAGGGGCGCATCCTCAACATCGCGTCCACCGCGGGCTTCCAGCCGGGGCCGTACATGGCCACGTACTACGCGACGAAGGCGTTCGTGCTGTCGTTCACGGAGGCGCTCGCGTTCGAGCTGGAGGGAACGGGCGTGACGGCGACCTGCCACTGTCCGGGCGCCACGAAGACGGAGTTCGCCGGGCGCGCCGGCAACGCGGAGTCCCGCCTGTTCAAGCGGCCGGGAGTGGCGGAAGCGCCCGAGGTCGCGGGCCATGCCTACGCGGCGATGATGAAGGGACGGGTGGTCTCCATCCACGGCGTGCTCAACTGGCTGGCGGCCTTCTCGGTGCGGGTCAGCCCCCGCGCGGTGGTGCGTTCCATCGCCGCGAAGCTCAACCAGCAGGAGTGAGCGGGCAGGGAAGCGGCCACGGAAGGCCTGGGCGCGGGCCGGGAGGAGGGTAGAGTGTCGGCCGTGTCCCGCCTCCCCCGGCTCTTCATCACGTGCTTTGTCTCCCTGGCGTCGCCTGTCTTCGCCCAGGAGGGTGCGGCCGTCGCCGAGCCGCTCACGGTGGCGGTCCTGCCCCTGGCGGCCAACGCGGCGGGGAAGGATGCCGCGCAGGGCATCACGTCGCTCATCTCGGGCCGGCTCGCGGAGTCGCCCCGGCTGCGCGTGCTGTCCCAGCGAGAAATCCAACAGCGGGTCGGTACTGAGCGCCAGCTGGAGCTGGTGGACAGCGCCCCTTGCGAGGAGGGCGAATGCGTCCAGGAGCTGTCCTCGCTGACGGGCGCGCGCTACGTCCTCACGGGCCGGTTGGATCGCTTCGGGGGGCAGTACCTCCTCGACGCGAGCCTCGTGGACACGCGGGATGGCCGCACCCTCGCGCGGCCGCGCACGGAGGCCTCCGAGGACGGTGAGCTCCTGCGCGCGGTCCTCGCCGTGTCCGACGAGTTGAGCATCGCGCTGGAGTCGCCCGGTGAGGTCGTTCCTGCCCGGCCGCTCCTGGGCGGCGCGGTCGCGTCGTCGCCGGGGGGCGGGCTCACGTTGGGGCTGCGCTTCAACAACAGCTTCATCGACAAGGTGTCGTCGTTGAATCCCGGCCTGGACCTGGAGGTGGGCTACTGGTTCCACCCGGAATGGCAGGGCTTCGTCCAGGTCGGCTTCACCTGGGTGCATGCCGGCGGCGACGAGGAGGGCGAGCTCAACGTGCTGCCTAGCATCGTGGGGGCGCGGCACTATCACCGCCTGGAGAAGGACCTGCGGCCGTACTGGGGCTTTGGCCTGGGCGTGCAGTTGTCGTTCGGCGACTACGGCATATTCCAGAGTACGGGCCCGCTGCCGTCCGTCGTGGGATTCGTGGGGTTGGAGTACCTGCTGGCGGGCCACGTGGGCTTCCAGTTGGAGCTGGGAACGAACATCGCGCAGGCGGTGCTGGGGCTCGCGGACGACGGCGCGGGCGACGGCCTCAACTTCGATGTCAACGCCGGCATCGCGTATCACTTCTGAGTCTTCCGGAGCCTCTCATGTCCTCGCGTCTGCGTGCCCTGCCGCTCATCGCCCTGCTGGCCTCCGGGGCCTGCACTGAAACGCCGAAGCTCGACCCGAAGGACCAGGCGGAAGGGCTCTACCTCCAGGGCAACTCCGAGTACCTCAAGGGCAACTTCGACGCCGCGCTCAAGTCCTTCGACGAGATGAAGACGTTGACGCCCGCGGATCCACGCCTGCCCGCCGCGAGGGGCGAGGTGCTCCTGTCGATGAGTCGGTTGGAGGAGGCCGAGAAGGAGTTCGAGGTGGCGCTGCGGTTGGACGCGAAGCGCTCCACCAACTGGAGCCGGCTGGGGTTCATCCAGGCGCAGCTGGGCAAGAAGAACGAAGCGCGGCAGTCGCTGCAGAAGGCGCTGGCGCTGCATTCGAAGGACTTCAACGCGCTGGAGCAGCTGGGCGAGCTGGCCGAGGAGCGCGGCGACCACGACGAGGCGGTGCGCGACTTCACGCAGGCGGCCGAGGCCGCGCCGGACGCGTCGAAGGCCGACCTGCTGGTGCGGGCGGTGGACGTGCTGACGCAGCAGGGGCGGCAGGACGAGGTGCTCGGGCTCTTGCGGAGGGTGACGGGGCAGGGCGTGCGCACGCCGGAGGTGCTGACGGCGCTGGGAGACGCGGAGGTGCGAGCGGGCCGGTTGCCGGAAGCGGCGGCGGCGTACGAAGAGGCCGCGAAGAAGTCGCCGAAGGATCCGACGCTGTGGGAGCTGGTGGCGGAGATCCAGCTCAAGCTGGGCAAGCGCGAGGAAGCGTTGAAGGCCTACGGCGAGTCCCTGAAGGTGAAGGACCGCGCCATCGTGCACGTGGCGCTCGCGAGAGCGCACCTGGCGACGGATGCCCGAGCGGCGGCGGAAGGGGAGCTGCAGAAGGCCCTGGAGACGGTCTCGGGCGCGGACGTAGGGGAGATGCAGGCGCTGGCGGACCTGCTCACGGTGATGGGGCGCAAGCAGGACGCCCTGCGCATCCTGACGAGCCTGGGCTCGGAGCCGGGGCACGCGAACAACACGGAGCTGCAGTTGTCCACCGCGAGGCTCGCGCGTGACCTGAAGGACACGGCCACCGTGCAGGCCGCGTGCGCCCGGGTGGCCGCGGCGGCGACGGATGGTGGCGTGGTGAAGTGCCCGTAGGAATGCCTCGTGGGTGGCAGTGCCTGCTGTTGCTGGTCCTCCTGACGGGCTGCGCGTCCGGCCGGTTCGTGCGCCTGGATACTGGACATGGGGACCCGGTTGTCGTGACGCCCCAGGTGGAAGAGGAGGCTCCGCTGGAGGACGCGGAGCTGAAGGCGGACGAGTTCGAGGAGGCGGTCTCTTCGCTCGCGCGCGAAGTCCGTCCGTTCGCGCATCCGCTGCGAGACGCGCGGACGTTGTTCGGTATGCCTGAACGCAGTGGTGTGTTCGGGTACGAAGCCCGCACGCATCGGATCCGTCCCCTGGGGGAAGCGGAAGCGCGGGAGCTGCACCTGCTGGACGATGCGTCGGCGGAGCTGACGCGTGCCTACGGCCGTTGGTGCGAGCGCAAGAAGCAAGGGCGGGACTGCCTGTCGTTGTTGGAGGAGGGGCCGCTGCTCGGAAGCGACGGGCGGTATGCGTTGGCCCTGGCGTTGGCGATGGACTCAGTGTGGGAGGAGACGGCGGAGGCACTGCGGGGTGTGGTGAATCCGCAAGCAGTGCTGGCCACCGTGACGGCGTCTGTCACCGTGTATCTGCTGTTGTGGTCATTGCCCGAGCCCGTTTCGAAGGGCCTCGCGGCGCTGATGACCGCGACAGCCATCGCGTATCTGGGCGTGGACACGGTGTGGGGCCTGCTGAACGGGTGGTTGACGCTGGTGAAGCAGGCGGACCGCGCACTGACGTTCGATGATTTGCGCGAAGCAGGGGAGGGCTACGGGAAGGTGCTGGGGAAGAACGCAGCGCGAGTCTTCGTGATGCTGGCCACCGCGGCGGTGGGCAACACGGTGGGACTCGCGGCGAAAACTCCGATGCTCCCGGGCTCAGCGCAAGCTGCTCTCGCGGTGGAGGCCCAGGCGGGCTACGTGTACGCGGGCATGGGTGGCGTGCGGTCCGTGGCCATGACCGCGGATGGCTTCACCATCGCGCTGGCGCCCAACGCGGTCGCCATGTCGTCACGCGATGGAAGTCAGAAGCACCACCTCGCGACCCTTCGGAACAAGGTGTCCACCCTGCGCGGAGGCCCGTGGACGCCGCGCTTCCAGCGCATCTTCAAGAAGGCAGGGATGGAGCTGAAGGACCCTGAGAACGTTGTCGAGGTCGCTGGCCATCGCGGTCCGCATCCCGAGGAGTATCACCGCATCGTGTACAAACGCCTGTACGAGGCGACCGAGGAGTGCCGCACGGTGATGACCTGCCGATCGGCACTCGAGGAGGCCCTCCGGCGATTGGCCAGAGAGGTCGCGACTCCTGGAACCGACCTCAACCTTCTTGTGACGCAAGGTGCTCGACCCTGACTGTCGCCATGACCTCACGCTTCTTTGAACTCTCGGATGACGCCTCTTGGCCTGGGCGCTGGCACCTGGATGACCCCATGGATGCGGGTCTGCAGGAACTGGAGGATGCTCGAATCTTCAATCGCGGGCATCGCGTGCAGATCGAAGGGCGCCTTCGGATTCCGGTCGAGCATCCCGGACAGGTGCTCGACTTCACCCAGACCGCGTCGATGGTTCCGGTTGTCGGTCGTCGTGTCGCTGCCATCTTCGCGGACCTGGCTCCCAACGACGTTCAGCTCATTCTCGCCAACGTTGAAGGGGAAAAGGATCCCTTCCGCATCCTGGTGGCGACCCGGCTGATCCGCTGCATCGACGAGCCGCGCTCGCGGGTCCAATTCTGGACCGCCGAGGACGGACTGCCTGAGAAGGTCGGGAAGTACTACGCCGTGGATGACCTGCACATCGATCCAACCCGGGTCGGTGAGGCCAAGGTATTCCGGTTGGAGGGATGGTCCATTGCTCTCATCGTCTCCGAGGACATCAAGCTCGCCTTGGAACGCATCCGCGCCACGGGAATGCGGTTCACCGAAGTCTGATTGCCGGGCGCTGCAGGAAATCTTCAGAGGTGATGGCTCATGCATTGGATAGGTCTACTGTTCCCAGGACTGGTGCTGACGAGGGCAGGCCGACCGTATCCACTTGTGGTGATGAAGTGCTCGTAGGTGCGCGGATGCTTCGTGGATGGCTCTGCTTTCTTCTCCTCCTGACGGGCTGCGCGTCCGTCCGGGTCGTGCGCCTGGACACGGGGAGTGCGGACCCGGTCGTCGTGACACCCCGGGTGGAGGAGGAGGCTCCGCTGGAGGACGCGGAGCTGACGAAGGTCGAGTTCAAGAGGGCTGTCTCGGAGCTCGCGCGGGAGGTCCGTCCGTTCGCGCATCCGCTGCGGAATGCGCGGGCGTTGTTCGGCATGCCTGAACGCAGCGGCGTGTTCGGGTACGAAGCCCGCACGCATCGGATCCGTCCCCTGGGGGAAGCGGAAGCGCGGGAGCTGCACCTGCTGGACGATGCGTCGGCGGAGCTGACGCGTGCCTACGGCCGTTGGTGCGAGCGCAAGAAGCAAGGGCGGGACTGCCTGTCGTTGTTGGAGGAGGGGCCGCTGCTCGGAAGCGATGGGCGGTATGCGTTGGCCCTGGCGTTGGCGATGGACTCGGTATGGGAGGAGACAGCGGAGGCACTGCGGGGTGTGGTGAATCCGCAAGCAGTGCTGGCCACCGTGACGGCGTCTGTCACCGTGTATCTGCTGTTGTGGTCATTGCCCGAGCCCGTTTCCAAGGGTCTCGCGGCGCTGATGACCGCGACAGCCATCGCGTATCTGGGTGTGGATACGGTGTGGGGCCTGCTGAACGGGTGGTTGACGCTGGTGAAGCAGGCGGACCGCGCACTGACGTTCGACGACTTGCGCGAAGCAGGGGAGGGCTACGGGAAGGTGCTGGGGAAGAACGCAGCGCGAGTCTTCGTGATGCTGGCCACGGCGGCGGTGGGCAACACGGTGGGACTCGCGGCGAAAACTCCGATGCTCCCGGGCTCGGCGCAAGCTGCTCTCGCGGTGGAGGCCCAGGCGGGCTACGTGTACGCGGGCATGGGTGGCGTGCGGTCCGTGGCCATGACCGCGGATGGCTTCACCATCGCGCTGGCGCCCAACGCGGTCGCCATGTCGTCACGCGATGGAAGTCAGAAGCACCACCTCGCGACCCTCAGGAACAACGTTTCCACGCATCGCGGCGGACCGTGGACGCCCCGCTTCCAGCGCATCTTCAAGAAGGCAGGGATGGAGCTGAAGGACCCGGAGAACATCGTCGAAGTCCCGGGACATCGCGGGCCTCATCCTCAGCGCTACCATCAGCGAGTGATGGCGCGACTCAACAGCGCCACCGCGAATTGCCGGACGGTCAAAGACTGCCGTGCGGCACTGGTCCGAGCGCTTGAAATCCTGGCCAAGGAAGTCAAAACGCCTGGAACAGAGCTCAACCTGCTCATCACCCGAGGCGGCGGCTGAAAGCCTGGAGTCCCATGACACTTCGCTACTTCGAGCTGTCTGAAGACGTTCAGGCCGGAACCTGGTACCTAGGAGACCCTGTCGATGAGCAGGGCCAGGAGGTCGAGGACCCCTGGCAGTTCCGTGCAGGTCGACCGGTGTCCGTCTCCGGCAGGTTGACCGTGCCCATTGATCAGCAGGGGCGTGCGCTGGACTTCTCGACCGCGGGAGTCGGACTGGCGCCCGTTGTCCATGTGAAGGTGGCATCCGTCTTCGCGGAGCTCGCCTCCGAGGACGTCCAGTTCATTCCCATCCGCATCAAGGGCATGCCAGACCAGTACGTCATCCTCGTGGCCACGAAGTGCGTCCTCTGCATTGATGAGCAGGCTTCGGCCGTCCAGTTCTGGACCGCTGAGGACGGACTGCCAGAGAAGGTTGGGACGTACTACGCCGTGGATGATCTTCATATCGACGTGAAGAAGGTCGGCACCACGAAGGTGTTTCGGACCGAGGGCTGGAAAATCGCCCTCATCGTCTCCGAGGACATCAAGCTCGCCCTGGAACGCATTCGCGCCACGGGAATACTGTTCACCGAAGTCTGAATGTCACGCCGTGACGGAGCGCGCCGGGGATGGAACGCGTGCACATCGCCGAAGGCTTTCCCGTCTGGCGCAATGGTCAGCGGGTCATCATCAAGGACGGTCTGCTGATCCGCATGGATGTCGCGAACTCGGGCCTGTTCTTTCCCAAGAACATCAGTCCGCCGCTGTTCGTCCTGGGAAACAGCGTTGGGCTGACGCTGCTCACGATGGCGAACGCCTGCCGAAGTATTCGCGTCAGCTGCTGCGACGACTGCTTGAGAGCGCCGGTCAACGGCACACCGCCTGGTCGCATCGACTGCGGCGCCTGCCCCGTCCGCTGAAGCCTCCCGCCCGGGCTCACGTTGCCCGGGCGGAAGTGCCACGAACGGCTTTAGGTCCGGCCGCCCTGCAGCTTCCGGTACACGCCCACCACCTGCCCCAAAATCATCGTGGAGCGGAAGTCCGTGCGGTTCACGTAGATGGGCTGCATCGTCGCGTTCGCCGGCTGGAAGCGGATGCGGTCCTGCTCCGGGTAGTAGCGCTTCACCGTGGCCTCGTCCTCGATGAGCGCCACCACGATTTCACCCGGCTGCGCCGACGGCGTCTTCTTCACGAAGAGGTAGTCCCCGTCGTGGATGCCGTCGTCGATCATCGACTGGCCCTTGACCCTCAGCGCGAACACCTCCCGGCCGTTCACCCCGCCCAGGAGGAAGCTGTCGATCTTGACCGAGTCCTCCATGTGCTCCTGCGCCAGCGCCGGCGCACCCGCCGCCACCTTGCCCAGGAGGGGAATCTCGATCATGCCGGACTCCCGGCTCTTCATCCCGAGGCCCAGGAGCAGCCTCGCCCGCTTGGTGGGCACCAGCGAGCGGCTCTGCTGCTCGCCCCGGGTCAGGTAGCCCTTGCGCTCCAGGGCCTTCAGGTGGTCGTTCACCCCGTTGGTCGACCGGATGTCCATGTGCTCCCCAATCTCCCGGATGGTCGGGGGGAAGCCTCGGACCTCCGACTCCTTCACGATGAAGGTCAGGATTTCGCGCTGGCGCTCCGTGAGCTCTTCCATGGCCGCACTCCTTCGCTCGGTCGCCCGCCTGCTCTGGCGGTGATGGGCAACAGAATTTCAGTGCCCCATGCTCCCTGAACATACGTGTAGAGTCAATCTGTTCAGTACCCCCACCCATACCCGCCGTGCTGCCCCCCGCCCGACCTTCTCGCGGCTTGAGGAGGTGCGTTGATCTCGGCGTACACTTGGCGCCGCCGTGTCCGACCTCCGCCACACGCTGCTCTTCGTCGATGACGAGGCCGACGTCCTGGACATCCTCAGCCGGATGTTCCAGCGACGTTACCGCGTCCTCACCGCTCCCCACGGCAAGGCAGCCCTGGAAATCCTGCGTACTGAGTCCGTGGACGTGCTCGTCACGGACCAGCGCATGCCGGAGATGACCGGCATCGACCTGGTCAACGCCGCCAGGGCGGAGGGCATCGACGTCACCACGTTGCTGCTCACCGCCTACACGGATCCGCAGGACATCATCGCGGCCATCAACCAGGGCCAGGTGTACCGCTACGTCACCAAGCCCTGGGACGTGAACGACCTGCTCATCACCGTGAAGAACGCGGTGGAGTTCGCCCAGCTCAAGAAGGACAAGGAGAAGCTCATCCGCCAGCTGCACCAGCGGGTGGAGGCCCTCTTCGTCCTCTATGAGGTCAGCCGCGCCAGCGCGAACGACCCGGCCAGCTACGACGCCATCATCGACCGCGTGCTCACCGCCGTGGCCCGCGTGCTGCCGTATGACTGCGGCGCGGCTCTCATCGCGCCGGACGGGCAGCGGGGCGCCACGCTGCGCCTGCGCTGCGTGGGCAACGTGGGTGAAGAGGCGCTGCTGGGCGTCAAGGAGTCCATGCTCGGCGCGTACCGCAAGAGCAGCGGCCTGACGCTGCCGGAGGACCGGGTCATCACCCGCGTCACCGGCACCACCACGAAGGACTCCGCGTCCCCCGTCGTCTACCCCAACCAGCTCACGGTGAACCTCACCGCCGCGGGGAAGCCCGTGGGCATGCTGTCGCTGTTCTCCCACCGCGCGGACGCGTTCACGGAGGACGACGGGCTCTTGCTGGACGTGCTCGCCAACCAGACGGCGGACGCCATCCAGTCGCTGCGCTCCGCGGAGGAAGAGGCCCGCCACCGCATGGAGCGCATGGTCGCGTCCATGGCGGACGGCGTGGTGCTCACCGACGAGAAGAACGACATCGTGGTGATGAACCCCGCCGCCCGCCGCATCCTGCACGCGGGAGACGAGGGGCAGGGGCCCTCCAACCGGCTGTTGGAGGAGCGCCTGGGCTTCCAGCCGTTCCAGCTGGTCCGCAACCTGGAGTACAGCGGCCATCAGGTGCTGCGCGAGGACGTGAATCTCTTCGAGCGCACCGTGCAGACCACCGTGACGCCCGTCAACGACGCGCGCGGCACCCTGCGCGGCGTGTGCGTGGTGCTGCGTGACATCACCGACCAGAAGCGGCTGGAGGAGCGCAAGGACACCTTCGTCTCCATGGTGAGCCACGAGCTGCGCACGCCGCTCACCTCCATCACCGGCGCGCTGGACCTGGTGCTCAACCGGATGGCGGGGGACATCAACGAGCGGCAGCACCGCTACCTGTCGCTGGCCAAGGACTCCGCGGAGAAGCTCAACAGCATCGTGGATGACCTGCTGGACCTGTCGAAGTACGCGCAGGGCCGGCTGAAGATGAGCTTCGAGCGCATCTACCTGGAGGAACTCGTCCAGCGCGTGGTGGAGAAGTACGGGCCCGCCTTCGCGGAGAAGCGCATCCGCGTGGTGCCCCTGCTGCCCCAGCACCCGCTGCGCGCCATGGTGGACCCCAACCGCGTGAACCAGGTGCTCAACAACCTGCTCAACAACGCGGTGAAGTTCACGCCGGAAGGCGGCGAGGTGCGCGTGGAGCTGCGCGCCACGTCCAGCCTGCCCGGCTACGTGGTGCTCTCCTGCTGGAACAGCGGCGACCCCATTCCGGAAGAGAGCCTGGAGCGCATCTTCGACCGCTTCGAGCAGGCTCGCACCCAGGCGAACCGCACCGTGCGCGGCACCGGACTGGGCCTGCCCATCTGCCGCAACATCGTGGAGGCCCACGGCGGCCGCATCTGGTCCGAGCCGTCCCACAACGGCGTGCGCTTCATCGCCGTGCTCCCCACGGAGCCGCCCCAGGACGTGCTGTCGCAGGCGACCGTGGACACGCTCTTGCCGTCGCCGCAGCCCATCCGCGCGGACTCTCGCGGCAAGGTGCTCATCATCGAGGGTGAGCCCGAGGTGGGCCACATCATGAAGGCGCTGCTCGGCGCCCGGGGCTACCGCGTGCGCCTGGCGGGCTCCGCGGAAGAAGGACTCTCCGCCGCTCGCAACCTCCACCCGGACGTGGTGCTGGTGTCGGTGCGGCTGCCGGACGTGGACGGCCTGCGCCTGGCGGAGATCCTCCGGAATGATCCGGAGACGCGCCGCGCGCCGCTCTTGCTCACCTCCGCGTTCGACGAGCGCCAGCGCGCCTTCCGGGCCGGCGCGGACGCGTTCCTCGTGCGCCCCCTGGCTGGCGACAAGCTGTTGGCCACGGTGGACTCGCTGGCGCGGGGCCGCGCCGGGGCACAGCACGGTCGCGTGCTGGTGGTGGATGACGACGCGAAGATCGCCTCCATCTGCCGCGAGGTCCTGGAGGGGCTGGGCTTCGAGGTCGGCGTCGCGCACACCGTGGAGGAGGGCCGGCGTTCCCTGCGCGAGCGCAGGCCGGACGCGGTGCTGCTGGACGTCACGCTGCCGGACGGCGACGGGTTCGCGTTCCTGGAGGAGATCAAGGCCGAGCGCGCCAGTGGCCACATCTCCGTCATCTTCATCTCCGCTCGCACGGAGACGTCGTCCAAGGTCCGCGCGCTGAAGCTGGGCGGGGACGACTACATCACCAAGCCCTTCGACGCGCTGGAGCTGGGCGCGCGCGTGGAGAGCATGCTGCGGCGCAAGGAGCAGGAGCTGTCCTCGTCGCCCACCACGCAGCTGCCGGGCTCCACCGCCATCGAGCGGGAGGTGCAGCGCCGGCTGGCCGCGCGTCAGCCGTTCGCGTTCTGCTACCTGGACCTGGACAACCTCAAGGCCTACAACGACTACTACGGCTTCGCGAAGGCGGACGGCGTGGTGCGCCAGACGGGCGACCTGATGCGGGAGGTCTTCCAGCAGGAGGGTGCCCCGGGGGACTTCCTGGGCCACGTGGCCGGCGACGACTTCGTCTTCATCACCTCCGTGGACTCCGTGGACCGGGTGTGCCAGCGGGCCATCGAGCAGTTCGACCGCATCATCCCGCTCTACTACGATCGTCAGGACCGGGAGCGCGGCCACATCGAGGCGGAGGACCGCTTCGGGGAGAAGCGCGAGTTCCCCATCATGAGCGTGTCCGTGGTGGCGGTGATGACGGACGGCGTGGCGCATGACCACGCGGAGCTGGCGCGCCGGGCCGCGGACATGAAGAAGCGGGCCAAGGCGATTCCCGGCTCCGTCTTCCTGCGCAGCGACTTAGAGCGCGTGGTCCGGTCCGTCACCGGATGAGGCTCTACCAGCAGCTCGTCCTCTTCATGCTCGCCGCGACGGTGCTGCCCCTGGCCATCGTCGGCTTCCTGCTGCTGTCGCGCTCGGAGAACGCGCTGGCCCAGCGCATCGATGAGCAGCAGCGCGCGCTCGCCACCGCCACCGCCGAGGCCGTGGAGGCGAGCCTGATGGAGGTCGTCAACGGCCTCGCCCGCTCCGCGGAGCTGTTGCCCTGGGAGCACGCCACGCCCGAAGAGGTGCGCGGCATGCTGATGCTCCTGTATGGCCAGTCCAGCTCGGTGAGCGCGGTCATCCAGGCGGACTCGAACGGGCAGCCCCTGGGGCCCGCCGTGTTCCGGAGCGCGGAGCCGTTGGAGCGCCATCCCGCCTTCGACGCCGCGAACGTCCGTAAGCTGGCGCACGCGGTGCCGGTGGAGAACTTCCGGGACGGGGGCAAGGGCCAGGCGGCGCTGGGCAGCGCGTATGTGCACCCGGGCTCGGGCGTGGCCGCCGTGGCGGTGGCGGTGAAGCTGGGGGCCTCGGAGGACGCGCCCTACGCCATCGCGGAGCTCGTCTTCACGCAGCTGGAGGCGCTGCTCGCGCGGCGCGCGAATGACGGACAGCGGCTGGACGTGGTCGACGCCGAAGGGCGCGTCGTGGCCAGTTCCCAGGCCGCGCGGCGCATGGCGGCGCTGGAGCCGGAGCTTCGCACCGCGCTGGAGTCCGCCCTGGGCGCGGAAGGCGGACGCAGCTTCCAGCTGAAGGACCCCGCGCGCCGGGTGAGCGTGGCGTGGGTGAACACGCTGGAGATGGGCGTCGTCGTGACGGAGGACGAGGCCCTGGCGCTGACGCCCGTGCGGGAGCTGCGCACCACGGTGCTCGCGTCCGTTGCGGGCGCGCTGATGGTGCTCCTGGCGCTGGGCGCGCTCTTCACCCGGCGGCTGGACCGGCGGCTCGCGGACGTGGTGCAGGGCGCGGAGGCCTTTGGCCGCGGAGAGCTGGAGCGCCGCCTGCGCGTGGAGGGCCAGGACGAGTTGAGCGAGCTGGCGTCCACCTTCAACCGCATGGGCGAGGAGTTGGAGGCGTCTCGCTCGCGGCTGATGAGCTGGAACGACGACTTGCGTGTCCGGGTGGAGGAGGCCACGGCGGACCTGCGCGCGGCGCAGCTGCAACTGGTGGAGGCGCAGAAGCTGGCGGCGGTGGGCCAGCTGGGCGCGGGCGTGGCGCACGAAATCAACAACCCGCTGGCCGGCATCCTGGGCAACGTGCAGCTGCTGCTCCTGGACCGCGGGGCGGATGACGTGGACTTCGAAACGCTGCGCAAAATCGAGCAGAGCGCCAAGCGCTGCAAGGACATCACCCAGAACCTGCTGCGCTTCTCCCAGCAGCGCGAGCGCCCGGACCTGCGGCCCATCGACCTGAACGCGGTGGTTCGCGACGCGCTGAGCCTCACGGAGAACCAGACGCGGGGGGAGGGCATCGAGCTGGTGACGCAGCTGAGCGTGGCGGTGCCTCGCGTGAAGGCGGACCCCGGGCACCTGTCGCAGGTCGTGCTCGCGCTCTTGTCCAACGCGCGCACCGCGATGCTGAAGACGCCGGTGAAGCGACTCACCCTGCGCACCGGTGAGCGCGACGGGATGTGCATCCTGGAGGTGGAGGACACCGGCAGGGGCATCGCGGAGACCATCCGGCCGCGCATCTTCGAGCCCTTCTTCACCACCAAGGACATCTGGTCCAATGTGGGCCTGGGACTGAGCGTCGCGTGGCGCATCGTCACGGAGGCCGGGGGGACGCTGGAGGTCCGCTCGGAAGAAGGGCAGGGGGCCCGGTTCACGGTGGTGCTGCCCCGGGCATGAGGCCCGCCGCGTGTGGTAGCTAGGACCTTCGCATGGCTGCTTCCCCGTCCCACAGGCGACAGGCTCCGTTCCTCATCGGGCTCGTGCTCATCCTGGCCGCGCTGCCGGTGGGCTGGTTCGTCTTCCTGCGGGAGCCTCCCGCGCCGCTGCCGCCGCCCGAGCCGCCCCGCCGCGTCGTCACGGATGCGGATGCGGAGGCGAAGAAGGCCGTGGAGCTGGTGCTGAGCTCCTTCGAAGGAACCGTGGACGTGAAGCACGGCGAGGCCGGGACGTGGGAGCCCGCCAGCAAGGACATGGCGCTGCGGCCCACGGACGTGGTGCGCACCGGTCGCGGATCCTGGGCGGTGCTGCTCAACGGCGAGTCCGTGGAGCTGCGCATGGAGGCCGAGACGGAGATCTCCGTGGAGGAGATTTCGAACGAGCTGTCGAAGGTGATGCTGAGCAGCGGCCTTGCCACCGCCACCGTGCGGGGCCGCCCCAACGTCCGCCACACCTTCGTCCTGAAGGCGAAGAACGGCGACGCTGAGGCCAGCACCTCGCAGGGTACCTTCACCATGAGCAACAACGGCAAGGGCACCGTGAGCGTGGGCACGCGGGAGGGCGACGTGAAGCTGACCGGCAAGGAGGGCAAGTACGTCATCGTCCGCGCCGGCCAGCGGTCCATCGTCCGCCCCGGTCAGGCCCCTACCGCACCGGATCCCATCCCCAGCTCCGTGTTCATGAAGATGGAGTGGCCCAAGGGCAAGAAGCTCCGTGAAGCGAAGCTCACTGTCACCGGCCATGCGGATCCGGGTGCCCGGGTGATGATGGGCGGCGTCATCGTGCCCACCGACGCGGACGGAGGGTTCACGCTCGACCTTGACCTCAAGGAAGGCTCCAACGCCGTTCAGGTGACCGCCGTGGGGGTGGGCGGCGCTCCCAAGGAGGAGTCGCGCGAACTGGTTCTGGACACGCGGCCGATCATCGAGACCGAGAATCCCTGGTGAACCGATGGGCGCTCCCCGCCCTGATCCGCCGGGAGGAGCTCCAGATCCTGTGAGGCAAGACCCACCTCGTGGGTGAGCCGGCGTGGAGGAATCGTCCCCGGGCCGAAAGCGGGCTCCTCTCCGCAGCCAGCGGCAGCAAAGTGGTGCAGTCCCGGCGGAGGGCCTTGTAGAGTCGGGAAGCCCTGGAACGTCTCCTGCTCTCCGCGATGGTCTTGTTTTGTGCCCCGGTCTGGGCGGCTTCGCTGGAGCTGCTCGGTCCGGACGTGCCCGTGCCTCCAGAGGGCTTCACGGTCGCGGTGGTGCGCCGGGACGCAGGGGGCCATCTGGTGGCGTTCACCCCGTCGTCTGTGACGGCGGAGGGCGCGGAGCTCAAGCCCGGACCGGACGCGCCACCGCTGCGCACCTGGGTCGTGGTGCCGAAGGCCCAGGCGCGCGCGGTGGTGGTGCGCGTGAAGGGGGACGGCGAGGAGGCCCAGGCCCGCTATGACGTGGGGCCACCCGCGAGCCACATGGCGTTGTCGCTGGAACCCGCGCTCCCCGTGAAGGGGCGCGACACGGAGGCGACGCTCACCGTGAAGCGCCTGCGGCCGGACGGGACGCCGGATGACAGCGGCGCGCCGCCGGTACTGCGCGCGAGCACCGGGCAGTTGGAGGGGCTCCAGCACACCGGGCCGGGCACGTACACCGCTCGCTACGTGCTGCCTCCGACGCGCCTGCCCGAGGCGGCCATCCTGGTGGCGCTGTCCGCGTGGCCGCATCCACAGTCGGTGCATGGGGCGTACGGGCGGCTACTGGTGCCGCTGGCGTCGTCGGTGAATCTGCCCGGCAAGAGCGAACCCGGAGGCCAGGTGTCGTTGGAGGTGGCGGGCAAACGCTTCGGGCCCGTGCCGGTGGATGCACAAGGGCGCTTCGTGCTGCCGCTGGTGGTGCCTCCCGGCTACTCGCTCGCCCGGGGCGAGGTGAAGGACGAATCCGGCCACGTGGAGCGCATCGCCATCGACCTCCAGTTGCCGCCCACGGATGGCCTGGCGTGCGTGCTCAACCCGCAGCGGCTGCCCGCGGATGGCGTGTCCCAGGCCCGGCTGCTGTGCGCGACGAGTGACCCGAAGGGGCAGCCCGTCGCGGATGCGCGCGTCACGGTGAAGGCGAAGCACGGCCGGCTGGATGGGCCCGTGCGCGACGCGAACGGCATGCTGGAGTGGCGCTACACGGCGCCGCGCACGCTCGCGGCGGATGAGCGCATCGAGGCGGCGTGGCCGCAGCGGGGCCCGGGGTCGCGCGAGTCGCTGCCGATGCAGCTGGTGCAGGGCGCCGTGCGCGACGTGACGGTGTCGCTGTCCGAGCCGGTGGTGCACGTGGGGTCGGTGGCGCGGGTGGTGGTGGCGGCGCGGGACGCGGCAGGGCAGCCCCGGCCGGAGGCGAAGGTGGCGCTGACCCCGGCCGAGTGGACCGCGGGGCCGGCGGTGGAGTCCCCTCCAGGCACGTTCACGGTCCCGTGGACCGTTCCGGAGAACGGGTATCAGCTGAACGCGGACGTGACGGTGCTCGCGTACGGTCCGCTCGGGACGGAGCCCGCGCGGCTCGCGGTGTGGCGGCAGGACAAGAGGCTCGTCGCGGGTGTGGTGGACCTGGCGGGCTGGCCGGTGCCCCGTCAGCGGCTGTTCGTGAACGGCGCGTCGCAGGTGACAGGGGATGACGGGACGGCGTTCGTGGGCGGGCTGATGACCGGCAGGGTGCGCGTGTCGCACGCCGTGTGGCCGGGGCTCGACGTCACGGTGCATGTGCTTGCCCCCCAGGGACCGGTGTTCCCGGAGTCCGAGCCGCTGGTTCCCGCGCCTGTCGTGCAGCGGGTGAAGCTGGCGCCGCCGCTGCCGGTCAACGTGCGGGTGCGCGTGGAGGGCCCCCGGGTGACGTGCTGGGTGGAGGACCCAAGCGGGCAGGTGCTGCGCGACCGCCCGGTGCACGTCGCGCTGTCCGAAGGCGAGCGGGGTGAGGTGTCCGTGCAGGATGGGCTCACGCGCTTCACCGTGCATGGCGCGAAGGGCCCCGTGAGCGTGTCCGTGGCGGACGTGCGCACCGGCGTGACGGCCGTGGAAGAGGTGCGGCCTTGAGGGCTGGGGCGTCGCGGAGGGCCAGGGTCCCGGGCGCCACCGTGGGCTTCCTGCTCGCGCTGCTCCTGCTGTCGTCCGTGGCGTCCGCGCAGTCGCTGTCGTCGGACCTGCCGACGCAGGCTTCGACCATCGCCGGGCGCGTCTGCTTGGACGTGGACGGAGACGGGCTCTGTGGACCCGACGAGCCCGGGCTCGCGGACGTGCGCCTGGTGCTGGCCACCGGCCGCGAGGTGCGCACGGATGCCTTCGGCCGCTACCACCTCACCGGCGTGGACTCGCGCGTGCCGGACCTCATCGGCGGCCCGCACCTGCGCCCCGGCCGCCATGCGCTGAAGGTGGATCCGCGCAGCCTGCCGACGTCCAGCCAGGTGGTCCCCCGCGTCGCGACCGTGGAGGTGCCCTGGGGCGCCGCCGCCCTCCAGGACTTCGCCGTGCGCCCGCCACCCACGCCCTGTC